>NZ_JBYLHW010000026.1:0-32979 GCF_057747715.1 Bacillus sp. JST-5
TAAAAAATCGTCCTTTCTGTAATGTTGTGTGGTAACTTCATTTTACTAGAAAGGACGATTTTTTTGTGCATTTTTTTTAAAAGTGAAAAATGAGGGGCTCCAAAAAGTCAGTTACCCTGACTTTTTGGACAGCCCCTTTTCAATTAAAGCTTTTCACCATTGCTTTCAATGACTTGTTTGTACCAATAGAAGCTTTTCTTTTTCATTCTGCGCAAGTCTTTTCCGCCTTCTTCGTCTTGGTTGACGTATACGATTCCGTAGCGCTTTTGGAATCCGTTTAGCCAACTTAATAAATCGGTAAAGGACCAAATGCAGTAACCCATCACATCCACGCCGTCTGTGATTGCTTCTTGAATCGCTTGGATATGCGTGGAGATGTATTGAATTCGATAGTCATCGTTAATAGAACCGTCTTCTTCAACTTTGTCATACTCGCCTAATCCGTTTTCGGTAATTAAAATTGGCAAGTTGTAACGGTTTTTAATTCTTCGTAAGCCAATTCGTAAACCAGTTGGGTCGATCGTCCAATCCCAGTTGGTCGTTTCTAAGTAAGGGTTACGAATCGTTTTAAATAACCCAGGAATCCCGCGGTCGCTGGAAGTTCCTTTTTGTCCGGTATTATTAAAATGTCCGCTTTCTGTTACACCATCTAACGGATTCTTTTCAAATGTCGTCGTTTGATAGTAGTTCACACCCATAAAATCTGGTTTTCCAGCCTTTAATATTTCTAAATCTCCCGGCTCTAATTGAGGGGCTATTCCTTTTGCTTCTAAATAGTTCCATGTTACCTTTGGATACTCACCCCATGCATACACGTCCATCCACCAATGAGCATTGAATTCTTCCGCATTTTCAGCGGCTAAAATATCTTCTGGTTTTGGTGAAAATGGATAAGCAGGGGAGTAGGCAAAACTTGGTCCGATTTTTCCGTCTGGAACATATTTGCGAAACTCAACAATCGCACGAGCGTTGGCTAAATTCGCATGATGGTTTACTTGATAAAAGAGACGATCATCACTGACACCAGGAGGATGCAGTTTTAATTTATATCCGTGGGACGTAAAGACATTTTGCTCATTTAACGTGACCCAATATTTAACCCGATCCCCGTAACGTTTATAAAGGGTGATACAGTAATTCGTGAAATCTTCAATGATTTGTCTTGATTCCCAGCCGCCGTATTCTTCTTGTAACGCTTGTGGGAGATCCCAATGATAAATGGTTAAAATCGGTTCAATTCCGTTGGCGATTAATTCATCGATTAAGTTGTCGTAAAACTGTAAGCCTTTTTCATTTACTTCGCCTTTACCATTTGGAAAAATACGAGCCCAAGCGACAGAAAAACGATAAGCTTTTAAACCAGCTTCTTTCATTAATTGAACATCTTCTTTATAACGATGATAATGGTCAACCGCTACATCACCGTTCGTTCCTTTAAAGGTTTTACCAGGAATTCTTACAAACACATCCCAGTTTGATAAACCTTTCCCGTCTTCATTCCAAGCACCTTCGACTTGGTAGGCCGCACTAGCAGCTCCCCAAAGAAATTGTTTTGGAAATGGGGTTAATGTTTCGTGAATCATAAGGATCATCTCCTAATCTAGTTTTGTTGCATATGTTTAAAGTGATAAAAGGCTCCAATCATTCCCGCATCGTTTCTATGTTTACAAGGAAGAATAGGAATTTTAAACTCTTCCCATTTAAAATAGTTTTGCATTTGGCGATGGATTTCTTCGAATAAAACAGGCTGTGCACTGACACCGCCGCCGATTAAAAACTTCTCGGGATTAAGTGTAACGACTAAATTGTAAATCCCGCGGCAAAGATGGCTTACCCATTGCTGAAAAATCTTTTGAACTTGTTTGTCGGTTTTTAATTCTTCAAAGATGATTCGGCCATCTAACACTTCATCAACGTTTTTATAAGCTTTATACGCGTTTAGTAAACTTGTGGTAGAAGCAATTTCATGCATGTTTGGAAGGCCGTTTTCCATTTGAGTAACCATGAACCCGAATTCTCCGCCTTTAAATTGATAGCCATGAAAGATCTTGCCGTTTAAAAAGATGCCTCCACCAATCCCGGTTCCAATCGTCATGCAGATAAAATTCTCACAACCTTTCGCATAACCAGTCGCATGTTCAGCAATCGCCGCGCAGTTTCCGTCATTTTCAATTTCAATTGGTAAGTTGATATGTTCCTGTAATATCGCTTTTAAGTTTTTCCCGTTTAAAGCTTCAATCGCACCGGCCATTTCCGAATAACCTGTACGATAGTCAATGTAACCGGGCATGCTTATAGCAATGCCACTAACCTCATACTTCGATTGGTAATCTCGAATCGTGCGAAGAAGGTCGTTAACAAAAACGTCCAAGTTCCGTCGTTCCGATGGATAATCCGATTTTGATAGAATCGTTCCATCTTCTTGGATGATGCAATGTTTAATTTTTGTTCCGCCAATGTCAAAGGCAATATAATGTTTCATCGTTCTGTCTCCTTTTTGAAAAATAGTAGGAAACGAAAAATCATTGCAAAAACGACGAATTGTCGAATTTCACATGAAATAAAGAAGGGGGGATGGATGTCCCCCTCATTATGAAGATAATTTGACGGAATAGTGTAGAGCGCTGCCAAACGGTGATTGCTTAATTTGCTTTTTAATATAATCGACCGTTTCATCACCGCTTAGATCCGTTTCTACAGATAGTAGGAGGTCTATCTTGTTGACTTGTTCAATTTGGACGCTGACCTTTTCATCTGAAAGTCCATCCATCAAATCTTTTATGAATTTAATTTGTCCGCAAAAAATTTGTACTTTATGAACGGCCAATGATGTTCATTCCTTTCTATTTTTGTGCATTCGCTGCTTTGTTTGCTGCTAATACGAATGGTAAATAGATAAGCGTTGATACAGCTAAACAGATAAATCCGACAATGAGTGCCATCCAGTTGCCTCCAGTACCGAAGAAGGCAAGTAATGGACCTGGTGTTGTCCAAGGTACGCTATAAGCAACAGGTGGGATCAGTTTTAACGTAACAGCTAAATATCCGATAAAAATATTTACAGCTGGTGCTAATACAAACGGAATAATTAAAATTGGGTTTAATACGACTGGTAAACCGAAGATGACAGGCTCGTTGATATTAAATAAACCAGGAGCCACCGATAGTTTACCGATGTCACGATAGTCTTTCCGTTTAGACACTAGGAAAATCGCAATTAATAATCCAAGCGTCATACCAGATCCGCCGTAGTTTGCGAATGCGTCGTTAAGCGCCCAAGTGACTGGGTATGGCGCATCCCAAGCAGTACCCGTTGCAGCTACATAGTTTAAGTTTTCAATGTTTGCTTCTGCGAACATTGCTTCACGGATTGCGGCTACTGTATTTGGACCGTGAATACCGAAAATCCATAGAACGTTAGAAACAATCGCTAAAATGATTAATGAGAAGATATTGGTTCCTAAGTTTTTCAAAGGTGTTTGTAACACTTCATAAATTAATTGATGTAAACCCTCAGGGAATAACGCATTTATAATTGCATTGGCAATCGCAAATAATAACGTAATAATAATGATTGGGAATAACACTTTAAATGTTCTAGATACAGCCGGTGGTACGGAAGCCGGCATATTAATTTGTAAACGTTCAGATTTAGAAAGTTTACTAAATAATTCACCTACAATAATACCGACGATGATGGCTACGAATAAACCTTGAGCGCCAATCCATTGAGTTGTGAGTAGGTTTGCACCATCTACGTTCACATATGGTGGATAAATAATGAAGAAGATGGATAAACCAGTAATCCCTGCTAGTAGTTCGTCTGCTTTTAAGGCAAGAGCGATATTCCTAGCGATTAAAAAGACGATAAACATGGATAAAATATTCGTTGAACCGTTTAACACTGGTGTGAACACTTGTTGATAGTCCGCTAAATTCGGGAATAGCTTATGCAAAAATAGAATTTTCGCGATAAAACCGTCAGGTGCTAAAATGGCGAAGTTTAATAATAGTACTAATGAACCGGCGAGCGTAATAGGGAAGGCTAAAATAAAGGCATCCCTAATGGCAACGATATGTCGTTGTGAGTTTAATTTTGTGGCCACCGGTACTAGGAATTTTTCCATTCCTTTTTCAAATTTTTCCATAAAGGCCATTGGTTTCCCCTCCTATTAATAAAGAGCATAAAATGGTTACTTCATCAGTTGTAAAGCACTTTCTAGAACGGCTTCTCCGTCCATCATTCCATAAGCACGCATGTCGATAACTTCTACTGGGATACGCCCTTTAACTAAAGCATCGACTTGTGATTTTTGGAAGCGAACTTGAGGTCCTAATAGTACGATATCCATGTCATCAATGACGGAACTTGCTTCCGTTACTGGAAGTGCTGTGATTTCAACCTCGACTCCTTTTTTCTCAGCTGCTTCCTTCATGCGATTGACTAATAAACTTGTTGACATTCCAGCTGCACATACAAGAAGAATTTTTTTCATTGATAACGCCTCCATTTAGTAAAAATCAAGTTGAAAGTTATTATTGAAAGAATTGTGGGAGATATTTTTTATGAGCTTCTAACATCTCGTCTACAATTTGTTTTGCTAATGAATCAGAAGCTACTAATGGGTTGATCGTTAAAGCTAGTACAGCTAAATCATAGCTACCAGTCACTGCTGCTTCTGCGGCAACACGTTCAAACGATTTAATTTGTTGGACTAAACCACGAACAGGTACCGGCAAGTCACCGATGGCAAGAGGTTTTGGACCGTCTTTTGTAATGACTGAGCTGATTTCTACCGCAGAATCGCTTGGAATGCTGGCAATCGCTCCGTTATTCATCGTGTTGACTGGTTGAATATCTCGTTTGTCGTTGTAAATGCTGGAAATTAATCGAACGGCTGCATCTGAGTAGTATGCACCTCCGCGTTTTTCTAATTGCGGTGGTTTAATGTCTAAGTTTGGATCTTTATAAAGTTCGAATAATTCCTCTTCCAATTTTTTAACAACTTCTGCACGAGTTCCTACGGTTTTCGCATTCTCTAATTCTTTTTCAACCATTTCGCGAGATTTATAGTAATAGTTATGATAAGGACATGGGAGAGCGTTTAAAGCTCTTAAGAAAGATGGTTCAAATCCTTGACCTTGAATGTTTTTTACAAAGCTGCTGTTGTTTGGATTGGTTAATAGATTTATTACTTTATCTTTAATGCTCACGCCATCTAAGTAGACGTCTAATCCGTAAACCATATGGTTCAAGCCAGCAAAATCGATGCGAATTCTGGAGTGATCGACTTCAAGGAGTTTGGCGATTCCCATTTCCATTCCGATTGGGACGTTACATAGACCGATTGCTTTTTTGATGTTGGAATATCTATAGATGGCTTCTGTAACCATACCCGCAGGATTGGTAAAGTTGATGAGCCAAGCATCTGGACAAAGTTCTTCCATGTCTTTGCAAATATCTAAAATAACTGGAATCGTCCGTAATCCTTTAAACAATCCTCCAGGACCATTGGTTTCTTGTCCTAAAACACCGTATTTTAAAGGAATGGCTTCATCTTTGGCACGGGCATCAAGCAATCCGACACGGAATTGAGTGGTGACGAAATCCGCATCTTTGAGTGCTGCTCGTCGGTCTAGTGTAAGATGAATATCAATCGGTAAATTCGCCTTTTTCACCATTCGTTTCGCTAAGTTTCCGACGATCTCCAATTTTTCTTTACCTTCTTCAATATCGACTAGCCAAATTTCGGAAACTGGAAGCTCATCATATCTTTTAATAAAACCTTCGATAAGTTCTGGTGTATAGCTGGATCCTCCGCCAATAGTGGCAATTTTTAAACCTGTTTTCATGGTAATGTCACCCCCTTTTTGTTTAGTAAGTCATATAAATCAATCATTTCTGCTGCTAAATCTTTGATGGTGATTGCTGTCATGAGATGGTCTTGTGCATGGACCATAAGTAGAGATACTTCATTTTTGTTACCGTTTACTTCATTTTGAATTAAAGTGGTTTGAACATGATGTGCTTCATTAATGGATTGTTCTGCTTCTTTTATTTTGTCTTTAGCGGCTTGGATGTCGCCTTTTTTTGCAAGATGGATGGCTTCCATAGCAAGGCTTTTTCCGTTTCCGCCGTGCAAAATGATTTGAAATACTATTTCTTCATTAGTGGCATCCATTGATTCCATTCCCTTCGTTTATATTGAAAGCGCTTTCTTATGTCGGATTTTGTAAGATGGTTGGAGAACCATCTATCTACATCATATGAGGTTTTTCCTATTATCTACACACAATGTTTTTCCTTTGCCAACGGAAAAAAATAAACAAAAAAATCAGACTATTTAGAAAGTCTGATTTTTATTAGGTAATCATATATTATAGGTTACCGAAATGTACGAGTTGTAGGTTGTTGTTGTTGATAAACTCTTGTATTTTTGGATGGGTTAAAATCATTAATTCTTTTGGTCGTTCTAAATGATAAGAGCTACCTGACATTAATTCATAATCGATATAGGCAGGGTGTGTCATGATTTCAACAACATCATGTTTTAATAGTTGTTGAAACAGTGTGATCGTATGTTCCACCGTTAAATGATCGCCGTAAAAGTCCGTGCAAAGAAACGGAACTGGTTGGATTTCTTTTTTTCCATCTGGCACAAAGCGGATCGGAACTTGATATTTTTCCGCTAATTTTTCCACAACGGGATAGATGTTTGGATGTTGATGGACATGATGATGCGAATCAAAATGAGTCGGCTTGATGCCGAGTGACAAACAATACTCGATTTGCGCTGTCCACTCTTTTTCGACATCGGTTGGCTGTGCGTTGTTGACCAGTTCATTGTAACGAAGAAAGTGTCCGTTTTCGTCGATTAGTGAAGGGACGTCTTCACTTAACGGTTTTCCGATGGTGAGCACGAGATGAACTCCGACGCCTAAATTCGGGTTGTCTTTTGCTAATGCTGCCGCATGTGTGGCACCAGGCATATTGGCCATTAATGTTGCGGATGTAACGATTCCTTGTTGATGGGCTTCGATAATCCCATAATTGACACCTTTTGAATAGCCGAAATCATCGGCATTGATAATCCATTTTTTCAAGTTTTTCACCCTTTATTCTGTTAATAAAATTTTCATGAAGTCTTCATGCGTTTCGGCAGAAATTAAACGTTCGACGGTGTATGGATGATCCAACAAATCGGTTAGTGCTTTATACATGTCTTTTAGATCATCGTTATTTTTTTCTTTAATGCTTAATAAACAGATAAATTGAACATTTTTATCTTGCCATAAAATCGGTTTTTTTAACGTGCAAATAGCTAATATCGTTTCTTTGGATTGTGGCACGAGCGGATGAGGGATGGCGACCAAATTTCCAAAACTCGTTGGCGCTAAATGTTCCCTTTCCATGACAGAGTCAAAAAACGTATCCGTTACATATCCTTTATCCATTAATGCATGACTTAAGTGAGATATGACTTCTTCTTTTGTTTGAAACGATTGTTGAAGAAAGATTAAATCTTTTCGTGTGTATTGTTTAAAGACGTGTTTTTCTTTCGTTGTTAAGTGCATTTCGATTTTCTGTAAATCATGTTGACTGACGATTGTTTTCACTTCAACAACGGGGACTTCGAGCTTTTCCTGAATTGGGATAGTACTAATGACAAAATCGACTTGATCTAATGGTGCGTTTTTCAAATTGTAATAATTAATTGTGTCGACAATTTCCATTTTTGAATGAAAATGTTCTTCAAGTTTACATCTTAAAAGGTGAGCACTTCCAACCCCTGATGCACAGACAATTAAACATTTTTTTCTCGGTTGTTTCATTTTCTTTCGCGCAAGTGCTGCTCCGAAGTGTAAAGCAAGGTAGCCGATTTCATGGTCGTTGATTTGAATGCCGATGTTCTTTTGAATGACAGTACCCGCAATCACGCCAGCTTCATAGGCAATCGGATAATTCGTTTTAATTTCTTCTAACATGGGGTTACGTAAATTCATGCCAAAACGGTATCGATTGATTACCGGTTTTAAATGTAATAAAAGTCCGAGTTCTAATTTTTTATCATGGCGGATGCCAAGTCCAAGCTGCGCTTCAATTTCCGATAATATTTCCTTTGTTAGTTGTTGAACATTTTCATCAATGAAAGCCATTACTTCGTTTTCATCAATTTTTTCTTCGTTAATTAGGCGGTTGCCCATTAAATGAATCGTTACATACCCGATTTCGACATCCGAAAAACGGACGTGTAAATAGTTTTCGATGTCGCGAACGATTTCTTTTGCTGTTTGATATTCAGGTTGTCGTTTAAGTTCATTCAAATCTTTTTCTTCCATTGAAACATAATGATGATTTCTTATTCGTGTACAAGCAATTGCGATATGAATGACTAAGTTATTTAGGGCGATATCCGACATGAAAATATTTTTTTCTTCCAATTGTTTTAAAATAATTTCTTGGATCGCTTTTAAGTCTTTACTTGGAAGAATGTTTGATGTCCAGTTTAATAAATCAACGTCATATTCATTTCTTCGACAGACGTATTTCGACATTAAAAATCTGCGTTTCATTTCCGGACCGACCGCTTTGATTCCGTAGTTTGGTTTCACTTCGATCGTTAATCCATGGGAATGGAAAATGTCTTTTACATTTTTAAAGTCGAGCTGTAAAGTTGTTCGGCTGACGTAAAGTTCTTCAGCCAATTGTTCAAGTTTGATATAGTCTTGGGCTAATAGCAATTTTCGAATAATATAGTGGATTCGGTCTTCTGGAAAAGAAGGAATCACATGGTTAGAATGCAAAGGGCCATCTGTAGTTTCGGATAGAAATTTCCGGAATTTTGTTTCATCTTGGATGGTTAATATATATCCAGTTCCACGGTGGGATTCAATGGTTGCGCCATGATCTTTTAACAATTGATCTAATTGTTTCATGTCATTCCGTATCGTCCTAGAGGTGACATTTAAGATTTTGGCTAAATATTCGCTTGTGATGGGTTCTTTATGTGCTAATAATTCTTTGAGTATTCCGATTGTTCTCGGTTGAGACATTTCATTCACCCCTAAGGATTCTCATATAACTTTTGTACTAGTTTTTATTATGAAGGAAATATTTTATTTCTCAAGTAAAAAGGTTTTTATATTTTACAGATAATTATAAATAATTTGATATTTTAATGGAAGTTAATGGAGAAAATTAGGGGGAAAAATTATATAAAAGATAATAATTTGGCGCTAAGATGATCGAGGAGTGTCTTTTGAAAAGATGTAAAGGTTTAAAAAAAGATTGGTCGAACGTGAATCGACAAAACTAGCCACTAGGGAGGAGTTATTTGCATGTTGAATGAACAATAGTGAGAATGTAAAACCATGAATTGAAAAAACTAGCAATTAGGGTTATTTATATTTACAATTTGAACGAATTTTAGATAGGATGTTAAACCATGGGTCGAACAAATTTGCAACTTGAATGGTTTTTTTTGCAAGTCGAACATTTGAAGGTGAATTTGTTAATCAGGCAATTAAAAAATCTTGCAACTTATAATCATATACTTGCAAGTCGATGGTTCGCGGGTGATTTTATTCAAAAAAGAAAGGATTGGCACGGGCCAATCCTGACAGATGGATGGTATATTTGCAACTTTGGTGAACGAATTTGCAAGTTTAAGAAGTTTATTTTCAACCTTGAAAATGTTATTTGTAACTGAGAAATTTTGTATTTGCAACCAAGAGGAAAAAACTTGTAACTTTTAAAATTTTATTTGTAACCAACGAACATTTTCTTGCAAGTTGAAAAATAATCTTGCAACTCATACGGATTTATTTGTAACTTCACCAATAGTGAGAGAGTGTTCTTATCAAATAGCTAAAAAACTTGCAACTTGAGTTCATATACTTGCAAGTCGATGGTTCGCGGGTGATTTTTTCAAAAAAGAAAGGATTGGCTCGGGCCAATCCTGACAGATGGATGGTATTTTTGCAACTTTGGTGAACGAATTTGCAAGTTTAAGAAGTTTATTTTCAACCTTGAAAATGTTATTTGTAACTGAGAAATTTTGTATTTGCAACCAAGAGGAAAAAACTTGTAACTTTTAAAATTTTATTTGTAACCAACGAACATTTTCTTGCAAGTTGAACCCCAATTCCTTCATAAAAAAATTTCGTTACTTTCCACTTTTATCAGATAAATGATACGTATGTAGAATAGCCTTGTAGAGAATATTTACACCGATCATTAAAGCATTTTTATTAAACGTCATGTTTGGATGGTGGAGTCCTGGTGTTAAATCACAACCTAACCCCATGAGCGTAGCTTTTAAGTTTGGTTTTTGAATGGTGTAAAAGTGGAAATCATCGCCTCCAGGAGTTATAACAGGAGGGGCTGTTCCTTCTTTTCCCAATACATCTTCAATTGCTTTCTTCATAATATGGATCGCTTCATCGTTTGTTACCGCTGCTGGAATTTCCTCGGAATGAATGATATTAATCTTCGTGTTATATAATTGCCCCAAATTTTTTATGATTTCATTAACACGATTCTTCAGCCGTTCCATTTGTTCATTCGTTTGAGCACGCAAATCGAGGGAAAATGTTGCGTTCCCCGGAATAATATTCGAACTTCCTCCGGCATGGAATTTTGTCATTTTTACCGAATAAGGAATGGAAGGGTCTACATGGATTTGATTGATGAAGTTTACCAATTGTGCCCCAATTTCAATAGCGTTGTGGGTAAGATGCGGCCTTGCACCATGGGCATCATCTCCTTCGATGACACCATCAATATTCACGGTTGCCCCATGAATTAAAACTGGAGTGGCAAACCCAAATTTCATTTCATGGATTGGGCGCAAATGGATGCCAAATAAATAATCGACGTTATCTATGACACCTTTTTCGATCATTTTTAACGCCCCAGACCCTTTTTCTTCGGCAGGTTGAAAGATGAATTTCACTGCAATTCGATCGAATAGAGCGGGAGTTTGTAGAATCTTCCAAAAAACTCCAAGCACGATTGACATATGAGCATCATGACCGCAAGAGTGATTAGCTTGAAAAGTACCGTCAACATTTTGCCAAAGGGCATCAAGCTCTGCACGCAATGCAACAACAGGAACACTTCCATCAAAATTTCCGATTTCTCCAACAACACCAGGACAGTTTGGAAAAGTTATCACTTTAACATTCTCTTTTGATAGAAGATTAGCAATATATTTTGTTGTTTCAACTTCTTCCCAACTAATTTCAGGGTGTTCATGTAAGTATTGAAAGGTTTCATTAACTTTCTTCTCAATATTCTCCATGGCCTTTAACATCCTTTATAAAATAGTTGAATGCATTTGGGATAAAATCAAATGATTTTACCCGGTGAACAATTTCTTCCAAAATGGTGTTTGTTACTGAAAAAGTGACTGGTCCTATACGGAAGAACGAAAAATCGTTTCCAACATGGACAACAATCACAGTATCTGCAAACTCTGTAATAGGGGCAACTTTTGAATCAGTTATTGCAATGACTGGGATCCCTTTTTTCTTCGCATGTTCTGCCAGTTTAATTGGATCGATGGCATAACGAAAAAATGAGTAAACGATTAAACATGATTTTTCCGGTAAGCGGTCTAATAAGCGAGCATCGGATTCTGGACGGTAGAGAATCGCATTTCCAAGCGTATGATTGAGATTAAAAAAAAGCCAATGGGCAAATGCAAAAGATTGATAGAATCCAACAACGACGATTTGCTCGCTATTCAAAATGGTGGTTACCGCTTGATCTAGTACATCTTTATTCAGCTTCGTTTGATTTTTTTTCATTAACGTAATGTCTTCATTCATATAGTTGGAAAAGTTATTATCACTATCTGCATGTTGTCCAAATAATTGATTGGAATTTAATAAAACTAAATCTTTTCGAATGTCTTTTTGCAAGTCGGAAAATTCGTATCCGATGGCTTTACAGAAGCGAATGACCATTGTTTCACTTACATTTAGAAATTCACCGATTTTTTTGGCGGGATGGATCGCAAAAATAATCGGGTCATTCATAAAGTATTCAGCCACTTTTTTTAAGCCTTTCGTTAACTGGGGAAACATTTCCTCCGTTTTCATTAAATATTGTGGGCGCATTTTTTTCTCCTTTATAAAGTTTTTGCTTTATTTTCATTGAAAAAAATGAAATCCTTTACTATAATATATTATAAATTTTCATTATTTTCAATAAATATACCATTTTAGATACCGGAGGTGACAAGAAAAAGGCCGTGTAACAACCTTCTAAAAAATTTATATGTGGAAGGGGGATAAGTATGTGGAGAAAAAGAAAGTTCCTTTTATTTATTTCGATTATAACTTTGTTGATTTTATCCGCATGTTCTTCCGAAGAAAGCTCAAGTTCTAAAAAGGATGGAAAAGGCGGTGTTTTAAACATTGCATATCCATCACAACCACAAAGTTTAGACCCTCATTCAACTACTGCTGAAGCTACAAGAGACTTAGCAAAACTCATCTACGAATCTCTCTTAACTTTAAACGAAAACTACGAAGTCATACCTCAATTAGCTGAATCGTATGAAGTCAGTGATGATAAGAAAACATATACCTTCCAACTACGAAAAGGCGTTAAATTCCACAATGGTAAAGAAATGAAAGCAGAAGATGTTGTTGCTTCGATGATGAAGTGGGGAAAAGATGCACCGGAAATGGGCAACCATGAATGGGTTGCGATTGATGATTATAAAGTCGAATTAAGATTGGAAAATCCTTCATCTTTAGTACCGTTTTTTATTGCTGATTTAGCTAGATTTGCAGCGATTATGCCTAAAGAAGTGGCAGAAAGTGCAGATGCAACGGGGGCAAAAGAATATATTGGTACTGGCCCATTTGAATTCGTCGAGTGGAAACAAGATGAAGTGGTCCGCTTTAAAAAGTTTAAAGATTATTCTCCTGATTCCAATGCTCCAAGTGGCTTAGGAGGTAAAAAAGAAGCTTTCGTAGACGAAATCAATTGGTATTTCGTTCCGGATGCTTCCACACGGGTGAATGGACTTCTAAGTGGACAATATGATTATGCTCATTACATTTCCTATGATTCTGTGCCACAGGTAGAGAGTGCAAGCGGAATGAAGGTTGAAATTTGGCCGTATGGAAATGAAATCCTCGTTTTTAATAAAAAACAAGGAATCTTCTCTAATGCAAAAGCACGACAAGCAGTAAATTATGCTTTAGATATGGATGTTGTTATGAGTGCCGCGTTTGCTGGTCCGGATTATTACACATTAGATCACAGTTTATTTTTAGATACACAAACAGATTGGTATAGCGAGAGCGGAAAAGAATATTACAACCAAAAGGACATTGAAAAAGCTAAACAACTATTAAAAGAAGCAGGATACAACGGTGAAGAAGTTGTGATTTTGACCAGTCGTGATTATGAGCACCATTACAATGCTGCAGTTGCTACTCAACAAGAACTTGAAAAAATCGGTATGAACGTAAAACTAGATGTTTATGATTGGCCAACATTGTTGGAAAGAAGAAGCGATCCAGCACTCTATGACATCTTTTTTACCGGATTTTCAACGACGATGACTCCGCATCAATATACGTTCTTAGATTCTCGCGCCCAATGGCCAGGGTGGACAAATAATAAAGACATCGATCGATTGCTCGATGAAATTCAAGCAGCACCAACTCAAGAAGAAGCAAAAGCTTTGTATTCTGAATTGCAACAAATCATATGGGAAGACTTGCCTGTCATTAATCTTGGAAGAAACTATCGTGTATCCGCATATTCGGAAAAAGTACATGGAATAAAACAGATGCTTGGTCCGATTTTCTGGAATGTATCGATTGAAAATTAAACAACTGTTTAAATCTGATGTTCCCCGATTGATGATCGGGGAACGATGTTCTTGAAAAGGAGGGAGGCTGCATTTGGGGTCTTATATTTTAAAACGAGTGTTATCGATGATTCCAGTGCTCTTCATTGTAGCAACGATTGTCTTCTTCTTAATCCATCTTGTACCTGGAGATCCTGCTGCCGTAATTTTAGGACCCGAGGCAACGCCACAAGAAGTCGAACAACTGAGAGAACAACTTGGATTAAATAAGCCAATCTATGAACAGTTCTTTTCTTGGTTTGTAGGATTATTTCAAGGAGATTTAGGAGACTCCATTTATATGAGGAAACCGGTGTTGGAAGCATTTAGTGATCATATCGGCCCAACACTTTCATTAGCGCTTTTAGCCCAAGGGATCTCGATCTTAATTGCTATTCCTATTGGAGTCCTTGCTGCAAAAAAAAGAGGCACAAGTGTTGATCGAGTATTTATGTTAATTGCGATGATCGGTTTATCCTTGCCGAGCTTTTTATTAGGTCTTTTACTCATGCTTTTGTTTGGGGTTCATTTGAAGTGGTTGCCAGCAGCAGGTTATCAACCAATTAGTGCGGGAATATGGGAACATATTCGATATATGATTTTACCAGCCTTTGCACTAGGTACCATCCAAGCAGCAGTAATTGCGAGAATGACGAGATCCTCCATGTTAGATGTTTTAAGCATGAACTATATCAAAACAGCAAAGGCAAAAGGTTTAAAACAAAGGGTGATCATTTACAAACATGCTTTTCGTAATGCATTTATTCCGATTTTAACTATATTAGGAGAAACATTTGGCTCACTAATTACCGGGGCAGTTGTAACAGAAACGGTATTTAATCTTCCGGGGATTGGTCAACTAGTTGTGAATGCCATTGTAAGAAGGGACTATGAAGTCATTCAAGGAACAATTCTCATTATGGCAATGATGTATCTATTGTTGAATTTATTGATTGATTTATTATACGGAGTCATTGATCCACGGGTTCGTTTGAGTCGGAAATAGGGGGGATGGCACATGGATATTAAACCATCGGTACAGAGTAACGTATCCGTTGATTTTAATTATTTTTATCAATTGAAACAACAGCTAAAAAAAGAAAGACGAAAATTAATGTTTCGACGCTTTATATCTAATAAATCCCTCGTGTTTGGAACAATTTTGTTACTCATTGTCTGTTTATTTGCCATTATTGCCCCGTATGTTAGTCCATACTCGCCGTATGACATTGATCCTGCCAATCGTTTAAAAGGCCCGAATTCCGAACATTGGTTTGGCACGGATAATTTTGGTCGTGATTTATTTAGTCGCGTCGCACACGGTGCACAAGTCTCATTAGTAGTAGGGGTATCAGTTGCTGTACTGACATCCATATTCGGTTTGGTGGTCGGTCTTTATGCGGCCTATTATTCGCTTTTAGACCACATTTTAATGAGAATTTGCGATGCTTTAATGGCATTTCCTGATATATTCCTAGCGATTGGAATCATGGCAGTTCTTGGACCAAGACCAATCAATGTTGTCATTGCAGTAACGTTGGTGAAAATTCCTGTTGTTGCAAGAATTGTTCGCTCAAGTGCACTAGTGGTGAAGGAACAAACCTTTATCGAAGCACTTAAGTCACAAGGGGCAAGTTCATGGAGAATTATTTGGTTTCATATCGTGCCAAATATTTTATCTCCAATGATTGTTCAAGTTACTTATATTTTTGCAATTGCCATTATTTTAGAAGCATCCCTTAGTTTTTTAGGCGCAGGAGTTCCAGCACCCGATCCTAGTTGGGGGAATATTTTGTACGACGGAAAAATTGTCATCTTTTCTGCTTGGTGGATGACGGTATTTCCAGGAATCTTCATTATTATGGCGGTTTTAGGGCTTAATATTTTTGGTGATGGTTTAAGAGATTATTTAGATCCGCATTCAAATAAAGCGATGAAATAATGGGAGGGGGTTGTCATGACGAAACATTTGTTAGAAGTGAAAGAATTAAAAACGACTTTTTATACAGAAAAAGGTCCATTCCGTGCGGTCGACGACGTTTCGTTTCATATCAATAAAGGAGAAACGTTAGGAATCGTCGGTGAATCCGGTTGTGGGAAAAGCGTGACAGCCGAATCCATTTTACGTCTGCTAGATGAAAAGACAACTTCTTATGAAGGAAAAATCATATTTAATCAACGAAATCTATTGGAATTAAGCGAAAAAGAGATGTTGGACATTCGGGGCAATGAAATTTCCATGATTTTTCAAGATCCCATGACGTCTTTGAACCCAGTTTATACGATTGGGAATCAAATTATGGAAGCGATTATTGTTCATCAAAAAGTTTCGAAAAAGGAGGCTTACGTTCGGGCCGTTGATATGTTGCGAAAAACAGGAATTCCTTCGCCTGAAAAACGAATGGATGAATATCCTCACGAAATTTCAGGAGGAATGAGACAAAGAGTAATGATCGCGATGGCGTTATCCTGTCAACCGAAGCTTTTAATTGCCGATGAGCCGACTACCGCTTTAGATGTTACGATTCAAGCGCAAATATTAGAACTTATTCAACAACTGCAAAAAGATTTTAATATGGGAGTTATTATGATTACCCACGATTTAGGGGTCGTCGCTCAAATGTGTACGAGAGTAGTTGTGATGTATTTAGGACAAGTCATTGAAGAAGCGACCGCCGACCAGCTATTTCAGCAACCGTTTCATCCTTATACTAAAGGATTGCTGAAATCTATTCCGAAAATCGATGGAGAGCGGAAAAAGAAACTGTACGCGATTGATGGCATTGTTCCTTCTATGAATAACATTCCAAAAGGCTGCCGCTTTTCGCCACGCTGTCCTTTTGCGGATGAAAAGTGCCGAGAATTCCCTCCAGTATTAGAATCCATTAATCAAAGTCGAAAAGTTAGATGTTGGCATTATGATACCATTGCGTCTCAGGAGGAGAAATTCCATGCGATCCATTAAAGAAAAACAATCTTCTCCTTTATTAAAGGTAGAAGAATTAAAAAAATATTTTCCGATTAAAAGCCCGTTTGGAAGAACAAAAGGACACGTTAAAGCCGTTGAAAATGTTAGTTTTGAAGTTTATGAGAAGGAGACAGTAGGAATTGTCGGGGAATCCGGTTGTGGAAAAAGTACGACAGGAAGAGCGATTTTACGTCTCATTGAACCTACAGGTGGAAAAGCGCTCTATAAGGGAGTGGATCTCTTTCAATTAAAAGGGAAAGAGTTAAAACGGTATCGCAAAGAAATTCAGATGGTTTTTCAAGATCCTCATTCCTCTTTAAATCCAAGAAAGAGAATAGGAGATTTAATTGAAGAATCGATGAAAATTCATCAAATCGGTTCGAAGATGGAAAGAATGGAAAAAGCGATCACTCTTTTAAAAAAGACGGGTATTCAAGAAGATCAATATTTTAAATATCCCCATGAATTTTCTGGAGGGCAAAGGCAACGAATTGGGATCGCTAGAGCTTTGGCCGTCGATCCTTCATTAATAATTTTAGACGAACCGGTTTCTGCATTAGATGTTTCCATACAATCGCAGGTGATTAATCTATTAGGAGAAATACAAGAAGAATTTCGTGTGGCGTATCTATTTATCTCTCATGATTTGAGCGTTGTTCGACACATATCCGACCGGATTGCAGTTATGTATTTAGGTCATTTAGTAGAAATGGCCCCAACCGATGAATTGTTCCAAAATCCTTTGCATCCATACACAAAAGCTTTACTTTCAGCAGTTCCCATTCCAGATACGAAAGTTAAGCGTGAACGAATCATTTTAAAAGGGGACGTCCCATCTCCCATCAATCCTCCATCTGGGTGTGTATTTCATACGAGATGCCCATACGTGATGGATCATTGCAAAAAAGAAAAGCCGAGGGAGAAGAAAGATGAATCGGGTCATCTAATTTCATGTCATTTATATGCTTAAGGGATAAGGGAGGATCAATCATTGAGAATTAAAGAAATTGAAGTGTATGCTATCCAATTACCTTTACTTGAACCTTTTGTTATTAGTTATGCGACTTACCATTCGATGCCCTCCATTATTGTAAAGATAACAACGGATCAAGGAATCGTCGGATTTGGTGAAGGAGTGCCTGATGAACATGTAACTGGTGAAAATTGGGAAAGTACCTACCATGTATTAAAGTCAACCATTGCCCCAAGGTTAATTGGTGTTAATCCGATGAACATCGAATCGATTCATGAATTGATGGATGAGATGATCTACGGGGTACCTACGGCAAAAGCGGCTATCGATATTGCTTGTTACGATATTATTGGAAAGTCGTTGAACGTTCCTGTTTATCATCTTTTAGGCGGCAGGTATCATGAACATTTTCCATTAACACGAGTTTTAAGTATTGATACTCCGGAAAATATGGCAGATGAGGCGGAAAAACGATTATCAGAAGGGTATAAATCATTCAAAATTAAAGTTGGGACGGATTTATATGAAGATGTAAAAAGAATTAAAGCGGTACGAGCAAGAGTAGGGGAAGATATTTCAATTCGTATTGATGTCAATCAAGGATGGAAAACTAGCTCAGCCACTTTAAAAGCTCTCCGATTATTAGAAGATGTTTCGATTGATTGGGTCGAGCAACCAGTTGTTGCCGACGATATTGATGGAATGGCAGAAGTTAAGTCTAAAACGACCATTCCACTTATGATCGATGAAGGACTCCACGGCACAAAAGAAATGCGTGAAATTATTGCTAAGCGAGCCGCCGATAAAATCAATATAAAATTAATGAAATGCGGAGGCATCTACCCAGCGATTAAGTTAGCCCATATCGCGGAAATGGCTGCAATTGAATGTCAAATTGGCTCGATGGTCGAATCTTCGGTTGCTTCTGCTGCAGGATTTCATGTAGCCTTTTCAAAGAAAATTATTAAATCTGTTGAGCTTACAGGCCCATTGAAATTTGCCAAAGATATTGGAAATTTACAATATGATGTACCAAAAATTTCTCTAAGTGATAAACCAGGGTTGGGTGTCGATATTCAAGAAGAAGTATTAAGCGAGTTAACGGTTTATTCAGAGAAAATCATATAATGGAATGATTCAGTCAGCATTGCTAAAGTAGTTTGAGACTACGAAAAATATTTTAACCACGGTTTTGGCTGTGGTTTTTTGTTTGTCGATAAAATTGTATACAATCGTATTTTTTGAAGAAATATTTAGAATAGTGTTGTTTTTGGATGCGCTTTCATGTATAATGAAAAATAATTATATAACCGCTGGGAAGAGACGAGGAGATAGAACCCAGAACAATACCTATTTAGGGGTTTGTTTTCTGTGGATTCTTATCTCCTCTTTTTTATTTTCCTAGCAAATTTAACTATTCATAAGGGGGATTGTTTATGAAGAAATTATCCATTTTATTTTCAAGTATTTTAGTATTAAGCATGTTGTTATTGTCAGCGTGTGGAGGAGATGATAACTCTAAATCCGGTTCAAAAGACGGAGATATCGGTAGCATCAACTTATACTCTCCAGAAACACCTGATATGACAAAAGAATTAGCAGAAGCGTTTGAAAAACATGTCGGTGGAAAAGTAAACGTTCATTATGCAGGTACAAACGTATTAGTTAACCAAATGATGGCTGAAAAAGATAACCCACAAGCAGACGTATGGTACGGCGGTGGAGGGATCCTTCCATTCGAAGCGGCTGTTGATAAAGGAATTATCGCACCGTACACACCTGATGCTGCTAAAGATTGGGATGTAGTTGAAGATGGTATTAAAGTCAAACATCAAGATGGTTACTATACGGGTGTCGAAGTATTCGTTTTAGGATTTGTTTATAACACAGAATTGGTTAAACCAGAAGAAGCTCCAAAAACTTGGGACGATTTATTAGATCCAAAATGGAAAGGAAAAATTCAATTCTCTAACCCAGCCGCATCTGGTACAGCAACATTAATGGTTATGTCTCAAATGATGCAACGCGGAGAAAAAGAAGCTTGGGAGTACTTTGAAAAATTAGTTGAACAAGCGAACTCTATTCCAGACTCAGGTTCAGGTCCTACAAAAGCTGTAGCGATGGGTGAAGCACATATCGGAATCGGTTTTGACTTCATGGCTTATGAAGCAAAAGCAAAAGGGGAAACGGTAGACTTTGTCGTTCCTGATAAAACTCCTATTCTAGTAAACCCTATTTCTCTAGTAGAAAATGGACCAAATGCAGAAGGCGGTAAAAAATTCATTGACTTCTTACTTTCTAAGGAAGGACAACAAATTCTAGCAAACTGGTACCATATTCCAATTAACCCAGAAGTAGAATCTAAAACTCCTTTAACATTAGAAAGTGTAAAACCACATGCCGTTGATTTAGATATGGATTGGGTAAACGACAACTACGATCGTATTCGTAACGAATGGAAAGATAAATTCCAGTAATAAAAAGGTGGTAAACAATGGGCTCAGTAAAAGTAGAACAACTTACGAAAAAATTTGGTGAATCAGTTGCATTAAATAATGTCAATTTGGATATCAAAGAGGGCGAGTTTTTCGCCCTTCTTGGTCCATCTGGATGCGGGAAAACAACAACAATGAGATGTATTGCAGGTTTTGAAGAACCGACATCTGGAGAAATCAAAATTGGCGATAAAGTAGTCAATAACTTACCGCCTAATAAGCGTAACTGCGGAATGGTTTTCCAAAGCTATGCATTATTCCCACACTTAAATGTATTTGAAAATGTGGCCTATAGTTTAAATATTAAAGAATTAAATAATGGCGGGTTATTATCCAAATTTAAAGTTTACGGACGTTTTTTAAGCAAACGTTTGTTTAAATATCCAAAAGAAATTGAAACGAAAGTAATGGAAATTTTAAAATATGTTGAATTAGATAAATACGCGGATCGATTAACAAGTGAACTTTCCGGTGGACAACAACAACGCGTTGCCTTAGCAAGAGCATTGATTATGGAGCCGGCTGTATTGTTAATGGACGAGCCTTTATCCAATCTTGACCAAAAACTACGTCATTCGATGAGAAATACGATTCGTAAAATTCAACAAGAGTTGGGGATTACTACAATATTTGTTACCCACGATCAAGAAGAAGCGATGAGCATGGCAGACCGCGTGGCTGTTATGAGCCAAGGTCAAGTTATGCAAATTGGTACTCCAACAGAACTGTACAGCAATCCTAAATCTCCTTTTATTGCGGACTTTGTTGGAACATCTAACATTTTAAAAGGAACTGTTGTCGGAGAAGAAAACGGCTTTACCGTTGTACAAATCGAAGACCGAAAAATTTTGTCCACATCAAAACCAAACAAAAAAGAAGTGGATGTTATTATTCGACCTGAAAATGTGAAAATCTTTGCTGGAGAAGAGAAACCACAAAACCTATTAGAAGGAAAAATCTTGTTCTCCACTTATTTAGGTTCGATCGTTCGTTACGATGTGGAAGTGGGTACAAATACATTGATTGTCGATACAACTTATCATTCCGGTGATCAAATTTTACAAGCCAATTCTTCCGTTAAGCTTTCGATTGATCCAGAGAGGGTGTTATTAATATGAAAAAATTTTTCAGCACCTTTAATGGATTAACGGTTGTAAAAATATTGATCACATTATTTTTTCTTTTATTCCTAATTCTTCCTTTAGTATCTGTTTTTTTAGTAAGTTTTACTGGACAGCCTATTAATCTATTAGGTTCTTTAACGGACTCAAACATTATGAGTTCCACCATTGAAAAATTTAAAAATAGTTCGCTCAATAGCTATATTCAAGTATTCAAGGGCGGAGGATATTTTAAAGCCTTATTAAATAGTTTGCAGCTATCATTAATTGTTTCTGTTCTTGTTATTCTCATCTGCATTCCGATTGCTTATGGGATTGCTAGAACGAAAATGCCCTTTAAGAAAACCATTTCTGCACTTTGTACGATTCCATTAATCATCCCAACGTTTATTTCTGCATATGCGTTTATTATTATGTTTGGACGTTCGGGATGGGTGACACAGTTATATCAAATGCTTGGTGGAGAAGGAATGTTGATTGACCCTTACTCCATGACGGGAATCGTCTTAGTCCAAGTGTTTTTCTTTTTCCCATATGCGTTATGGCCAATGGTCGCTGCGTTTAAAATAAGCGATTTAACTTTAGAAGAAGCTTCCTATAATTTAGGAGCTAAAAGCGGCTTTACTTTCATGAATGTAACATTACCACTCGCACTGCCAGGAATTATCTCTAGTATGTTATTAATTTTTACGGTCAGTTTCTCCGATTTTGGAACACCGATAATTTTAGCGCCAAAAGATTTAAGCTTAATCGTAGTAGAAGCTTACCGTGAAATTGCTGGATTCTTCAACTGGGGCGGTGCAGCGATTTTAACAGTAATCATGGTCCTTGTCGCTGCGTTTTTCTTCTGGTTGCAGAACTTATTTGTTAAAGGGAAAAATTACGGTACAGTTTCTGGAAAACCTAAGCTGCAAAAATTAAGCGAAAACAAAGTTTTAAACAGAACTTTAGCAGCTTATTCTGGATTCATTGTTTTAGTTCCTTTATTAGCTTTATTAACCGTTGTTGTAGAGTCTTTTGCCACTACTTGGGGAAAAAGCATTCTGCCATCCGGATTTACGCTTAAACATTACAAGATGATTTTCTCATCTTCTTTTAGCAATATTTCTAATAGTATTATTTTAGCGCTTGGCGCATTAGTATTAAGTGTCATTATCGCAACATTTGTTTCTTATTTTGTAGTAAGACAAAAATCTGCATCACTAGATTTTATATCTTCTTTACCGCTAGTTGTACCAGGAATTGCATTAGGTATTGCGCTTATTCAAACGTTTAATACGGCTCCGTTGCAATTAACCGGTACAGCAGTGATTTTAATTATTGCTTATACAATTCGAAGATTGCCATATATGATCCGTTCTACGATGAGTACGATGCGCATGATTAAACAAGACATTGAAGAAGCAGCGGTCAATTTAGGAGCTTCTCGTCTAACAGCTGCGATTACAGTCATTGGTCCTTTGATGCTTCCAGGGATTGCGGCAGGATCGATTTTAGTGTTTGTCACTGTTATTAAAGAGACGAGTGTTTCTATTTTATTAGCACCAGCGGAGTGGGCACCAATGAGTTTAGCGATTTTCCAAAACCTTCTTCGCGGCGAATATTATACAGCTGCAGCAATGGCGGTATTGCTAGTTGTCATTGTTATCATCCTTCAATCCATTGCAGAACGATTGTCTAAAAAACAGCTATAGAATAGGCTTGGTGAACGTTATGAGTAAAGGGTTTATTTTTGATTTAGATGGTACGATTTATTTAGACGATGAGATGATTGACGGAGCAGCTGAAGCGTTGAATGAATTAAAGAAACGCGGAGATAAAGTCGTCTTTTTAACGAATAAGTCGATTGCCAAAAGAATCGATTATGTGAATAAATTAAAACGAATGGGAATTTCGGTTACATTAGATGAAGTGATTAATTCGAATTATATAACGGCGCGGTATTTACATTTAAATCTTTCACCTAAAGATTATGTGTATGTCATTGGCGAAGAGCCGTTATTTGAGGAATTGCGTGAACAAGGAATTCGAATTACCGAAGATCCACTGTTGGCAAAGTATGTCGTTGTCGGATGGGATCGGGAGTTTCATTATGATAAATTGAACGATGCATTCCAAGCCTGGAGAAATGGAGCCCAATTCATTGCGACTAATCCGGATCGAACTTGTCCAATGAAAGATGGACAAATTCCAGATTGTGGTGCGATGATTGGCGCTATTGAAGGGGCGATTGGCCAATCGATAGAAAATATTGCGGGCAAGCCTTCGAAACTTATGGCGGAATACGTCGTTCAAGATGTGTTGAAATTGCCCCCTTCTCAATGTTATATGGTTGGTGACCGTTTAGAAACGGATATTAAGATGGGAAACGAAAACGGATTGAACTCAGTATTAGTATTAACAGGGATTACGACAAAGGAAATGCTGGAACAATCGAGTGTAAAACCAACCTATGTGTTGAATAGTGTAAAAGAAATTGTGAATCTATAATGATAAAAAAAGCATCATTTTCCAATACGGAGAATGATGCTTTTGTTTTTGGGAAAGTAGTTAAGGATGGCGATCGGACTTTGTTGCGCATGTCTTGTGCTCATCCTGCTGAAGTTGAAGCTTTGTTGTTTCAGTTTTTTTATGTTCGATTTTTATACACGATTAATTTCATTTTCCAATACGGAGAATGATGATTTTGACGTTCTGTCTTGTTCTCATTCTGCTGAATCCGAAGTCTAATGTTTCAGCTCATTTTTTATTCAATTTTTTAATACTATAAATCTAAATTCCATAGATTTGGACTACCGCAAGAGACGGCTAACGCACCTGCTTCTAATGCTTGGAGAACTTCCTCTTTCGTCGTAATCAGACCGCCAACAATAAGAGGAATAGGAATTTCCCGAGATAGTTGATCGATCACTTTCGGCATTAATCCTGGTAAAACTTCGACGGCATCTGGTTTACAGTTGTTAATCACTTCAATTCCTTTATTAATGGCACCACGATCAATAAGAAAGATTCTTTGAATCGTATAAAGACCTTCATCCTTGGCGTATTTAATTAAATTCGATTTCGTAGAAATAATGCCATCAGGTTTCCATTCTTTAGCAATATATTGAATGGCGCTTCGATTTGGCCCGATGCCTTCAATTAAATCTAAATGAATAAATACTCGCATTCCATTTTCTTTTAATTTTGATACGTAGTCTTTACACGTCAATAAATTTCCGGTTAGTAAAAAACTAATATTTGCTTGACTGTTAATTGCTTTTTCTACATCCTCTTCTCTTTTAATTGATGCAATAATTTGTGACTCGACTAGATCGACCATTGACACGAAAAATCCCTCCAGCATCTTTTAAGCTCTTTTATCAAAATAACATATTTTTGTAATGATTGTCACTGAAATGAAAAATGTTTTGGATAATTGTTGAAATTCAACAGAGTTACTTAGCAACCATTCCTTCACTGATAATTATAAATATTCAAACATATATATGGAAGGGATGATGAAAAATTGGTAAAATTTATAAATAAAAGGTAAAGGAGTTTTGGGAAAAAAGAGGGGAATGATCGATGAAACAAATTTTTTGTGAGGAATGTTCTTGTTCCATTGATTCAAGAGATGATTTAATCATCACATCAAAATTTTTCATTCCTGTTGCCTATCATAGAGCCTGCTATGCCGAAATGTTAAAAGAATTTAAAACATTTTTTGTTGATAAAGTACCAATCAATGGAGCAGCGGCTACCTTAACGTCATTCTTTGCTGTTATTATTTGGGCTTTATTCATGTTAACATCCATGGAATATAAAATTTTATGGACAATTCTTTTCTTAACTCTTCCCATTTATCGTTTATTAGCTTGGTACCTGTTTGAACGACACGTGCCTGATGAAAAAAGTGAAGAGTTCATAAATAAAATGTAGAATACATGGAGGAATACTGTGAGTCTTAGGCTCGCGTATTTTTTGTGAAGGAAGTTATTTGTACCTGAGTATAAACATGTACAAAAACTGGAGTGAGTAAATAATTTAACAATCTAATAGGGGTGCGAGAAATTGAAAAAGACTATTCATCACTTATCCTACTTTGTTGCTGGATTTTTATTTATTTTACTAATCTTAAAAGATTTTTTTCCAAACATATCTGTAAACAAAGACTTTCTATCGTGGGGGATTCTAATTAGTGTATTAACAAACATTATAACTCATACTAAGCCTATTTTAAAAAATGATAAATCAGTACATCTATATATTATTTTGGCAACCATATCGTTACTTCTCCTTGTCATTATTTTAACGTTATTGGGAGGGGAATCTCAAAGTGGTATTACTACTCACCCGATTTTTTGGATGTTAGCAATTGCTACGATAATTAAAAGTCTGATAAGTTACCAAAAATCGGAAAAGGATAATCCTAAAAACGTCATGTAAGGTTAGCGAGGTAATTAGTTGACCAAAAAGTTAATTATTACATTGCATACACATAGTCGTACTTTCATATATTTGCAAGTTAATTTGGGAGAATCATTTGAAAAAAAAGAGGGATTAGCCGTGGCCAATCCCGACAGATTGAGAGGATATTTGAAAACTACGAATGGGAATTTGCGGGTATTCTGTTTGTATTGGCTCGATATTCATTCTTGCAACTAGACAAAAATTAGCGAAACAAACGAGTGCTGGATGAACTTTTGCCTCTATACATTATTTTACGAAAGCAGCGGTTTGTAAATCTTTTTTAATTTTAGTTGTAGAAATTCCTACAGTTCGAGGGAGATAAACGACTTCACAATAATCTTTTAAAAAATCAAACTTTCCTTTCCAGTCGTCTCCCATAACAAAAATATCGACATTATGTTTTTTTACATCATCAATTTTTTGCTCCCATGTATTTTCAGGAATGACTTCATCTACATATCGAATGGCTTCAAGAATTGCTTTTCTTTGTTCAAATGTATAGTAGGCTTTTTTTCCTTTTAATGCATTGAATTCATCTGTTGAAATGGCTACAATTAAATAATCTCCAAGTTCTTTTGCTCTTCGTAATAAGTTAATATGGCCGGTATGAAGGAGATCATACGTTCCATATGTAATAACTTTCTTCAAAATAAGCCCTCCATAATGAAATTACTTTTAGAATAATACTATAAAACTATTATAATTTAGTCAAATTTTGTTGATAAAGATATTTCGGTGTCGTTTCATTAATCATAGTTTATAATCCAAAAGTTGAAGGGTTTTGTTATAACAGTATTATAGGTTAATTGAGATAGTAATTTTATGGAATATCATATCTAATAGATTTTTAATCTATTTGTATTAGATATTAGATACAGGTGAATATGAAATAATATTTGGATAATATTAGAATAAATATACTTTTTCTTGAAAATGTTTGGTATTATATACTTGGTAAACATATCATTTAGGGCGTGAAGTTCCCTAAATTTAAGGGGGAATTATTTTGTATTGCAGCAATTGTGGAGCACTGAATAAGAATGAGGCAAACTTCTGTGTAAATTGCGGACATCCGCTAACTAAACCGGATGCACCAGCACAGAAAGAAGATGCACTGACGCAACATGATTCAGTAGAGAAAGGAAACGAATTCGCACAGCCGTCACCATCTTATGATCAGCATAATGCTCCGAAAAAAATGCTCTTGAATTATTGGGAATACTTTAAAACTGCGTTAAAAAGTCCAGTACCTGTTTCTGAAAAAATGACGAAAAATGAATCATTTTATGGATTTATCACAATTTTAATCTTTGCCTTTCTCATTCCGTTAATGATTTATTTTGCATTAAGAAGAGAACTTGGAAGTTTTATGTATTATGAAATCGGTTTTGCTGATATTGTCATTAAACCAGTCTTTTTTATTTTATTAATGATTTTCTTAGTCATTTCCATAATGTTTGGTGTATTAAATATAGGGAAATCTTCCGTGGATTTTAAAGAAATAGTGGCTAGATTTGGCACACTTCTCGTTACACCATCTTTACTTTTAGGAATTGCATTTATTTTTTCATTATTTGATTCTGAAATATTAGTTATTTTCCTATATTTAGGGTTTATCGGTTTCTCATTTGTTATTCCGCTAACTATTTATGGATATAAGAAAAATGAAAGTTCCGGTCTGGATTCTTTTTATGCTACATTCTTAACTTATATAGGGTTTGTTTTAGCTCTTTTTCTTCTTGGCAAGACATTCATACCTGTTTATTTCGATTTTTTTTAATAATGACCTTCTCTTTTGAGGAGGTTTTTTATTTTGAAGGGAAAAATATTAATGCAAGTTTGCATTAATATATATGAAAGTGGAGTTAGGGGCAATTATTTTCGAGAAGGGAGGGATTGGTAATTGCCAATCCCGTTTTACTTTGAAACTCCCTGCACCAAGTATGTCTTCTATCAAAGCATATTCCGAAATTTATTTATTACCTGTTTGTTTTAAATAAATTTTTTTAACACAAATTTCTACCTATCCAAATATGTAATCCGTATAATGAACAGCCAACACACATTCCTAATTGCACTTCAACTTTCCGTAATAATTATGTTCCAAAATTTTCGCGGAGAAATAAAATTTCTGATGTCTTAATTTATAAATTGGAGGAAAAATCTCTTATGAAACATTAAAAAGCAAGGTAATAAATAGAACATCCTATTTATTACCTTGCTAGGAAAAGTATAGAAAATCTTTTAATTGGTTATTTTAAGATTTTGGCATAATCTCCGAAAATCCAACCTGTTTCATTTGAATTAGGAAGATAAATATTATACCAGCCATCTTTAGTAATTACATTGCCGTTCTTATCTAACACAGCTTTAACGATAGTTTTATCTGGTAATGCAACTTTTATTTTAGAGTTGGTATTAGGCTGTTCTCTAACATTTAAACCGTTTGAAGAATTAATTTGTATGAGAATTTCTTTAGGTTCATTAAAGTTTAAATATTGACCATTTATCCAACCTTCTTGACCATTATATAGGACTCTATACCATCTATATGCATATGGATCCTTCCTTGATGGGTCATATTTAACATCTGTATTATAACCTAATACTAATACTTCAGTTCCTTTATCTAATAATTTTATTTTTGTGGACTCTAATAAATATGGGATCGTTCTAAAGTAAACTGAGTCAGTTGTTATCCCTTTAATTGATTGAGGATAACTAATAACGATATTTGTAGGTACTGGTTTTCCTGATGGAATATTTCTTCCATAATCAGGTGGTTTTGGCCCATTTTGAACAATAGGAACTTTATTATAATAGTATTCAAAATCGTATGGCTTCATATCTTGCATTAGACTTGCAATACCATTTTTCCAATTTGGATCAGTAGCATATTTTACATTCATACCAATTAAATCATAACCATTAAAATATGCTCCATCAGCTGATAGATAGTCCCTTTTGACCTGGTAAGCTACAAAATTAATACTATCTTGAACGGTAGGGAAGTAGTAACCACATGTAAATGGACAAAGGTCATAAGCACCATATCCATATAAATTATTTTTATAGTTTATTAGATCAGATCCTCCCCAACCAGTTTCCCAAATTGCATGAGCCACTAAATATGTAGCGTTTACTCCATATTTATTAGCAGCATCAATAAAATTCTGAGCATATTTTTTTAATTGACTATTCGAATGTCCTTTACGATCAAAAAAGTTTTTTATTTCTTGAGCTGTAATATTTGAAGGTTTTCTTAAGTCTAAGTTTATATACGAGAAGTCAGGTGATTTTATACTAAAATCAATTCTACTTTTCCCGGATTTCTCAAGATATTCAATTTCAATGAAATGAATATCTTTTTCTGCAGATATTGAAGTATTTCTATCTTCAATATTAATTATTGTAGTATCTTCTACGTAATTCCCACCGGTCCAACGATCAATTATTTTTTTTCCGTCAACATAGACTCTAACACCGTCATCAACTTTAGTTTGTATCAAATATTTTCCTGCAGGTAATCGTTTTGCAGTTACAAACCTTGCAGAATAATTGTCCTTAGGAACATTCTCCATAGGCGCATTAGTACCAAAGTCCAAGGATAATTTATCAGTAGCATAAATATTTGTATTGGCTGGAGTACCACTAGGATTAGTAGTAGGGTAATAGTAAGCCAACCACTGATTTAATGGGACAACATCAGCAAAAACAAAAGCATTCCCACTACGTTCGAAATAGTCGACCTGAACATTGTGAGTACCGCTACCAAGCCCAGTAATAAGGCCGCGATGGATTTCTCCTGCAGACGTATGCCACTCATCGATTGGTTTTTTACCATTAACGGAGACTCTAATTCCATCATCCGCATAAGTTTGGACGAAATAGTCTTTTCCACCATTAATCTTCTTAATAAAAGAAGCAGAGAAATTATCAGCATTAATATTTTTAATTGGAGAATTTTTTCCCCAATTATACTTAATTTGACTAATTTGGTTAAGTGAACCATTTCCGCCATTTACAATTCCTAAACCGCTTAGAGATTCGTTGGAATAGAACACATTTAACCAACTATTAGAGGAAATGGCTTGAGAAAATGGGGAAATAGTTACATTAATTCTACTTTTCCCAGACTTCTCTAAATATAGGACTTCGATGAAATGAATATCTTTTTCACTAGAAATGCTAGTATCTCGGTCATTAATAGTTACCTTAACTGCATCTTCTACAAAGTCTCCACCAGTCCATCTATCAATGACTAGTTTTCCATCTACATAAACTTGAACGCCATCGTCCACTTGTGTACGAATGATATAATCTCCTGCAGATAAACGTTTAGCGGTGACAAATCTTGCAGAATAATTGTCCTTCGGAACATTTGCCATAGGTGCATCATAGCCATGATTTAGAGATAAATTTTCCGTTTGAATTACTTTTGTATTAGAAGGCACCCCGTTTGGCGAAGTGGAAGAGTAATAGTAAGCCAACCACTGATTTAACGGGACAACATCAGCAAAAACAAAAGCATTCCCACTACGTTCGAAATAGTCGACCTGAACATTGTGAGTACCGCTACCAAGCCCAGTAATAAGGCCGCGATGGATTTCTCCTGCAGACGTATGCCACTCATCGATTGGTTTTTTACCATTAACGGAGACTCTAATTCCATCATCCGCATAAGTTTGGACGAAATAGTCTTTTCCACCATTAATCTTCTTAATAAAAGAAGCAGAGAAATTATCAGCATTAATATTTTTAATTGGAGAATTTTTTCCCCAATTATACTTAATTTGACTAATTTGGTTAAGTGAACCATTTCCGCCATTTACAATTCCTAAACCGCTTAGAGATTCGTTGGAATAGAACACATTTAACCAACTATTAGAGGAAATGGCTTGAGAAAATGGGGAAATAGTTACATTAATTCTACTTTTCCCAGACTTCTCTAAATATAGGACTTCGATGAAATGAATATCTTTTTCACTAGAAATGCTAGTATCTCGGTCATTAATAGTTACCTTAACTGCATCTTCTACAAAGTCTCCACCAGTCCATCTATCAATGACTAGTTTTCCATCTACATAAACTTGAACGCCATCGTCCACTTGTGTACGAATGATATAATCTCCTGCAGATAAACGTTTAGCGGTGACAAATCTTGCAGAATAATTGTCCTTCGGAACATTTGCCATAGGTGCATCATAGCCATGATTTAGAGATAAATTTTCCGTTTGAATTACTTTTGTATTAGAAGGCACCCCGTTTGGCGAAGTGGAAGAGTAATAGTAAGCCAACCACTGATTTAACGGGACAACATCAGCATAAATAAAAGCTTTTCCGCCTTTTTCAAAGTAATCGACTTGTACAGTATTTAATCCATTGTTTAATCCGGTAATTAGGCCACGATGGATTTCTCCTGCAGACGTATGCCACTCATCAATTGTTTTTTTACCATTAACGGAAACTCTAATCCCATCATCCGCATAAGTTTGGACAAAATAGTCTTTATTACCATCAATCTCTTTCGTAAAAGTGGCAGAAAATTCATCTTCTTTAATACCATTTAGAGGACTATTTCTATCCCAATTAATTTTAAGTTCAGAGAAATTTTTGGTAAGATAGGGACCTTCTAAATCTAGATTGTTGAAAAATTTTCCTTTCCATTGGTTAGTGTCAGCATTAACTTTATTGATTCCTAGAAAGGATAATACTAGAATCATAGCAAATAAGAATGTTCCAAATATTAATGTAATTTTTTTCATTGATTTAATATATATCACCTCCTATCGTTAGTTTACTAGAATACAATGTTTTTTTGAAGGGATTAGCTTTATATTATAATAATACTTAACTTGAAATTATTTTCTATCTAATCGTATATAATCTTCCATTATTCTATAGGATCCATCTAAGAGGATGTCTAATATAAGTTTTTCCTTACCAAAGTTATCAATAAAGTGTTTATAAATTTGATCAGTTATATACTCTTTGGCAATTGAACTAGCAATATTAAACGAGAGATATTTGTCTTCAATATTCCTAGGTCTACGGAATTCTATTGGTAAATCTAGTAATAACAATCTTCTCCAATATTTATAGGCTGCTAAAACTATCAAATCATTAGGCAAATCAGCGTTTTGTATGACATTCAAAGTTTCGTAAAAATAATCATAGAATTTATTTACATCAATAATTTGCTTTGTTAGTTGAGTTCGATTTCCATCAGTGTATTTCGTCCAGTAATAACAATCATAATCATTTACAATTGAAATAGAATTAGTATGAAGATAAGCCTTCATTGTAAAAGGATGATCTTCAGCATGGAAAATACTAGTATTAAATTTAATGTTATATTTTCTAATAAATTCAGTTTTAAACATTTTTAATACATTAAGTGAATCGATAACTTTAGAATCAAAAAAAGTTGTTTTTTCTTTTTTTTCATTAAACATTAATACAGGAACACCTCTATTAATTCCTTTATACTTCCCGATAATAATATCTGCATTATTCTCTTTTCCTTGATTGTACATTCTTTCTATTGCTTCTAAACCTAAATAATCGTCTGCATCAAGGAAAAAAATATATTCACCATTAGCTAAATCTATTATTTTATTTCTTGAAAGAGAAGGACTTCCAGTATTCTCATGTCTATCATAAAAGATTTTATAAGAAGAAAATTTCCTTGTATAATAATTAATTATTTCTCCTGTCTGATCAGTGGACCCATCGTCTATACAAATAATCTCTAGATTGTCTAAACCGATAGTTTGATTTACGACTGATTGTAAACATCTGTCAATAAATTGAGCATCATTATATACTGGGATGCCAATAGTTACTTTATAACTCATACGATACACTCCTAATTCTATAGATTTATCAAAGGTTTATATGCTTATAAAATTTTCCTTCTATTTTTATTTTATTTAAATATAAAAAAAAGAAAAAGAGAGAAATTATCTCTCTTTCAGCTTGTAGACAAAGTCCCTAACTTAGGGGCCAAATCTACAGGCTTTTTTGTATAATAGGGATAGAATTCTTGGTTAACGGGGGAAATTTAGGATGTTATCGAAGCGTACTGACAATAATC
>NZ_JBYLHW010000027.1:0-31820 GCF_057747715.1 Bacillus sp. JST-5
CATGTATTAGGCACGCCGCCAGCGTTCGTCCTGAGCCAGGATCAAACTCTCCAATAAGTAGTTTGATTGCTCAAAATAATTGACTAGCATGTTTCTTTAGACGCTTTGTTTTGTTCAGTTTTCAAGGTTCAAATTTTCAACAGCGACTTTTATATAATAACAAGATTCTTTTATAGTGTCAACAACTTTTTATAAAAAATTATTTTGTTAATGACCTTTCAGATTATAACAACGCTACACTTGTTTATTCAATAGATTAATAATAATTAGAAAGACTTAAATGATTAGATTAAAATATCATCAATATTAATACTTTTATTCTTTATTAAATTAATAATTTGATTCGTTTCAATTATTTTAATCAATGGTCTTGTCTGATCATGATTATGGATAAATACAATCTCTCCTACCAATTGATTAGACAATTTTACTCTTACACCAATTGATGCTTGTGTAATCAAACTAGTAAAAGCGTTTAATATTTTTACATCAAATTTTCCAAAATAATCTTTTCTCATTTCATCCAATACTTTAAATGGAGAGGTTGGTTGATCAGATGTACATATATTTTCGTGATAGCTTTCCGCTACACTAATAATCTTTGAATATAAGTGTAATTTTTGTTCCTTGTCACCTAATGGGTATCCTGTTCCATCGATTTTTTCATGGTGTTGAAGGACAGCAAGTTTTGTTTCATTTTTTAATGAAGGGATGTTTTGAATCATTTTATAACTATGAATTGGATGTGTTTTATACTCTTTTCTATCTTTGTCTGTTAACACGGATTTATGTAGTATAAATGGGTCAATTTTGGATAAACCGGAATCACATAGACAACCGGCAAGTGCAATTTGAAGTCTTTCTCCAGAACTAATATTTAATGTTTTTGCTATATAACTGCTTAATAAAGCTGTTGCAATAGAATGATGGTAAATATAATCGGACTTCGTAACATATTTATGCAATACCAATAATTCAAAACTATTTTTATCTAATAGATCAATTAAAGGTAGAATAATTTTTCTTATTTTTGAAATATCCACTGGTATCCCTGATTGCCAATATTGAAATTCTTTCTTATATGATTGTACAGCCATTACATATTCTTTTTTAAAGATCGAATTACTTTTATGTTCTATAATTACTTCTTCCCTTGCTACTTCTCTTTCAGCAACTTTTTTAAAAGTTGGATTTGGGACACTATTTACATGTACTTCCTTTATTAAAAAAGCTTTTAAAACAGATATATGTTCTGATGTTAATATTGTTTTTCTTCTCATAATCGGCTTATTAGAAAGCCCTACCACATCTTCCAATAGCTCGTACCCTTCTTTTAAGTTTTCGACTTTTACTAACATCGCTCATACCCCTTCATTGAATTGCCATATATTTATTTTATTTAAAATTTTTAATTTTTTCTATAATAGTCGTGTAGAACATAAAAAAAAATCACCAACTCTTTTGAGTGGTGATAACAATTGCATTTCATTTATTCATCATTTTCCTTTTCTATTGAATCTGAATGGTTGTCTTCATTATTCTCATCGTCTAACGGATGATCCTGATCTTCTTTTTCTACTATTGCTACTGACGCAACCGATTCGTTTTTATCCAATTTTATTAATTTTACACCAACTGTATTTCTGCCCATTCTTGAAATATCACTAATTGCCATACGAATGAGTATTCCACCAGCAGTGATTAACATGAGATCATCGTCTTCAGTTACAGCCTTCATAGCGACAAGAGGACCGTTCTTCTCTGTTATATTGCAAGTTTTGATTCCTTTTCCCCCACGTCCTTGAACACGATATTCTGATGCAGGTGTTCTTTTTCCGTAACCATTTTTTGTAACGATCAATACATCATTATCTTCAGATAAAATTTCCATTCCTATTACTTCATCATCGCTATCTAAAGTAATCCCTTTAACTCCTGTTGCCGTTCTTCCCATGGATCGAACATCGGTTTCTGGAAAACGAATAAGCATACCTTTTCTCGTTCCAATAATTATATGGCTTTTTCCGTCTGTTAATCGTACGGATATTAATTCATCGCCTTCTCTTAAATGAATAGCAATTAATCCGCTTGTTCTAATATTAGAAAAACTTGATAATGGGGAACGCTTAGAAATCCCTTCTTTTGTTGTAAAGAATAAATAACAATCTTCTTCAAATTCTTCTACTGGAATAATTGCATTTATCCATTCATCTTTATCGATTTCTAATAAATTAATGATTGGAAGTCCTTTCGCTGTACGACCATATTCAGGGATTTCATAACCCTTTAATCGGTATACTTTTCCTTTATTCGTAAAGAAAAGAATAGTATCATGAGTTGACGTAGTTAATAAATGTTCAACGAAGTCATCTTCATTGGTCCCCATCCCTTGAACTCCTCGTCCTCCACGTTTTTGAGCACGATAAGTTGATAAAGGAAGTCGCTTAATATATCCATTATGTGTAAGTGTTATGACAACATTTTCTTGCGGGATTAAATCCTCATCTTCGATTTGATCAAGTCCACCAGATACGATTTCAGTTCTACGAGTATCATTGTAACGTTCTTTTATTTCTTCTAACTCTGTTCGAATAATATCAAGTAATTTTTCTTCGTCAGCCAAAATCGATTTTAATTCTGCAATTAGACGGATTAATTCTTGATATTCTTCCTCAATTTTAGATCTTTCTAACCCCGTTAAGCGTTGCAAACGCATGTCTAAAATCGCTTGTGCTTGTTTTTCAGAAAGATTAAATCGAGACATTAACCCTTCGCGGGCAATATCTGTAGTTTCAGAATTACGAATTAAAGTAATCACTTCATCTAGATGATCTAATGCTACTCTTAACCCTTCTAAAATATGTGCACGTGCCTCGGCTTTTCTAAGTTCAAATTGAGTACGTCTTCGAATAACGACTTTTTGATGATCTAAATAATGTTGTAACGCTTGTTTAAGATTTAATACCTTTGGTTGGCCATCCACTAATGCCAGCATATTTATTCCAAAAGTTGTTTGTAATGCCGTTTGTTTATATAAATTATTTAATAATACATTTGCATTTACATCTTTTCTTAGTTCAATAACAATACGAAGACCATTTCTATCTGATTCGTCTCGTAAATCTGTAATACCGTCAATTTTCTTATCTCTGGCAAGTTCAGCGATTTTTTCAATAAGTCTTGCTTTATTCACTTGATAAGGTATCTCTGTAACGATAATCATCGGTTTACCGTTAACCTTTTCTTCTATTTCAACTCTTGCTCGTAAAGTAATTGACCCACGTCCAGTTTCATAGGCTTTTCTTATACCACTTCTACCAAGAATTAATCCTGCAGTTGGGAAATCAGGTCCAGGTATTATTTCCATTAATTCATGTATGGATATATCCGGATTTCTACTTACAGCCAATACTCCATCAATGACTTCACCTAATTGATGTGGTGGAATATTTGTAGCCATTCCAACTGCAATACCGGAAGAACCATTTACTAATAAATTTGGAAACCTTGCTGGTAAAACCATTGGTTCTTTTTCTTGGCCGTCATAGTTATCTTGATAATCAATTGTATCTTTGTTTATATCTCTAAGAAGCTCCATGGAAATTTTGGACATACGAGCCTCTGTATAACGCATGGCAGCAGCAGAGTCACCATCAACAGAACCAAAGTTTCCGTGACCGTCAACTAACATGTAACGATAGTTAAAATCTTGCGCCATTCTAACCATCGTGTCATAAACCGCTTGATCACCATGAGGATGATATTTACCAATTACCTCTCCGACAATACGAGCTGACTTTTTAAATGGTTTATCAGCAGTCATTCCTAAATCATGCATGGCATATAAAATACGACGATGCACAGGTTTTAATCCGTCTCGAACGTCAGGAAGAGCACGAGAAACAATAACGCTCATGGCATAATCTAAGAATGAAGATTTCATTTCACTACTTATATTTACTTCTTCAACTCTTGATTTTGGAGTTTCTTCCATTGAGAGCAACCTCCTTTGAGTAAAACGGTCTCTCTGTTTTAGGTTTTATACCTTTTAATTAAAAAATTAAGCAATTCATCAATAGAAAAAAGGAAGGATACATCAAATGATGATCCTTTATATATCTAAGTTTTTCACATACATGGCATTTTCTTCAATAAATTGTCTTCTTGGCTCCACTCGGTCACCCATTAATACTTCAAAAGTTTCATCAACTTCAATAGCATCATTTAAACTTACCTGCAGTAAAGTTCTTGTTTCCGGATTCATAGTTGTTTCCCATAATTGTTCAGGGTTCATTTCTCCTAATCCTTTATAACGTTGAATACTTGGTTTTGGCTGTTGAGGCAACTCTCCAAGAATTTTTTCTAGCTGTTTATCATTGTAGGCATACTCAATTCTCTTACCTTGTTGGATTTTATATAAAGGAGGTTGAGCTATATAAACATATCCTGCCTCTATAATTTGTCTCATATAGCGATAAAAGAATGTAAGCAATAGAGTACGAATATGTGCACCGTCAACATCCGCATCCGTCATAATGACAATTTTATGATACCTTGCTTTTGAAATATCAAAATCTTCTCCAATTCCTGTACCAATGGCAGTGATGATTGTTCTTACTTCATTATTAGATAAAATTTTATCTAATCTTGCTTTTTCTACGTTTAATATCTTACCTCTTAACGGTAAAATAGCTTGAAAATGACGATCTCTACCTTGTTTAGCAGAACCTCCAGCAGAATCTCCCTCAACGATATAGAGTTCACTAATAGCTGGGTCTTTCGATGAACAATCTGCCAATTTTCCTGGGAGACTCGAAATTTCTAAAGCATTTTTGCGTCTAGTTAATTCACGTGCTTTTTTTGCAGCAATCCGAGCTCTAGCTGCAACTACACCTTTTTCAACTATCTTTTTTGAAACTGATGGATTTTCTAATAAAAATTGCTCAAATTTTTCAGAAAAAATTGCATCTGTAATTGCTCTTGCTTCAGAATTTCCTAGTTTCGTTTTTGTTTGTCCTTCAAATTGCGGATTAGGATGTTTGATGGACACTATAGCTGTTAATCCTTCTCGTACATCTTCACCCGATAAATTTGGTTCATTTTCTTTGAAAATATTATGTTTTCTTGCATAATCATTAATTACTCGTGTTAAAGCTGTTTTAAATCCAGATTCATGAGTACCACCTTCGTAGGTGTTAATATTGTTGGCAAATGAGTAAATATTGCTTGTATAACCTTCATTATATTGAAGTGCAATTTCAACTATAATTCCATCTTTTTCGCCTTCAATAAAAATCGGTTCTTCATGCAACACTTCTTTCGTGCGGTTTAAATGTTCAACGTAAGATTTAATTCCACCTTCGTAGTGATATTCATTTTTACGTTTATTTTCCCGCTTGTCTTCTAAGGTAATTTTTATTCCTTTATTTAAAAATGCCAGTTCACGTATGCGATTGGCTAGCGTATCATAATCAAATACTGTTGTTTCCGTAAATATCTCTGGATCTGGTTTAAAGTGAGTGGTCGTACCTGTTCGATCTGTTTCTCCAACAATTTTTAAATCTTCTTTTGGTACGCCTCGTTCATAACTTTGGTAATATATATGGCCATCACGGTGGACAAAAACTTCCAATTCTGATGAAAGAGCGTTTACTACTGAAGCACCTACACCGTGTAAACCACCAGAAACTTTATATCCTCCACCACCAAATTTACCTCCTGCATGGAGGACTGTCATAATTACTTCAACAGCTGGTCTCCCCATTTTTTCATGAATCCCAACTGGAATACCTCGTCCATTATCTGAAACTGTTATACTATTGTCACTTTCTATGACAACATTTATTTCTGTACAATAACCAGCAAGTGCCTCATCAATACTATTATCAACAATTTCCCAAACGAGATGATGTAATCCCTTTACACTCGTTGAACCAATGTACATTCCCGGTCTTTTTCGTACAGCTTCCAATCCTTCTAAAACTTGTATCTGATTTTCGTCGTATTCTACTGCGTTCATTTGTTTTTGTTCCATTGCCATCTTAATCACCTACGCTTTCTATACAATGAAAATACGGACTATTTCAATTAACTGATTTCTATCTGCCTTCTTTTCAATGTTAATGTTGAAAGGGGAGATAGAAAAATTTTGTCTTGCGTTATTACCATAGATTTGCCTAAGCCGTTCGATAAATCTATAACCTTTTCTTCATGATGTGAGAAAAATTCTATTAATAGAGGTGACGAATCTTTCATATCTTTAATATTTATAATTGCTATGATCTCTTTTGACCAAACGATACAATCTTCCCCTATATTTATAAACATATCTCACCTCATCTAGTTCTTATCATCTCACCTAGTTTTACATGATATATAGCAGCTTCTTTTAACGTTTCATGATCAATTCCATCAATACTAGTTGTTGTAACAAAAGTTTGTACTTTTCCTTGTATTGTATTTAGTAGGTGAGACTGGCGGTAATCATCCAGTTCCGATAAAACATCATCCAATAATAAAATCGGATATTCACCAATTTCAGAATGGATTAATTCAATTTCTGCTAATTTTACTGATAATGCAGTTGTTCTTTGTTGACCTTGTGAACCAAATGTTTGAACATCTCGGTCATTAACATAAAAGATTACATCATCTCGATGAGGGCCGAATAATGTTGTACCACGTTCAATCTCTTTTGCTTTTATTGTATCAAATTTGTATTTGAATTCTGTTATCATTTTTGTCAAGTCATCGTTCTCTGATACATCAATGGTCGGTTTATATTGAATCTTTAATGTTTCATTACCTCTAGAAATATTTAAATGAATCTCTTTTGCCCAATTTTCAAGTAAACTTAAAAACTCAAACCTTTTTTTCACTATTCTAGCTGCTAATGTAACCATTTGCTCGGTTAAGATTTCCAACATTGCTTCGTCTGATTGCTTCCTAGTTTGTAAGAGCTTTAAATAATGATTTCTTTGTTGCAATACTTTTTGATATTGACTAATATCATGTAAATAGACTGGGGAAACTTGTCCAATTTCCATATCAATAAAACGTCTCCGAATCATTGGACTCCCTTTAACTAAATTTAAGTCTTCTGGTGCAAAAATTACTACATTCATATGTCCTACATATTGGCTGAGTTTAGACTGTTCAATATGGTTTACCTTAGCCTTTTTACCTTTTTTAGAAATGGTTAGTTCAATAGGAATGGATCCGCTTTGCTTTTCAATTCTACCTTCTATTTTAGCATAATCTTTATCCCACCGAATGAGTTCTTTATCATTTGAAGTTCGGTGGGATTTTGCCATTGCTAAAACAAAAATGGACTCCATAACATTCGTTTTCCCTTGGGCATTTTCCCCAATAATGACATTAACTTTATTTTCAAATGAAATTTCTAGCTCATTATAACTTCTATAATTTTTTAATTTTAAGTGATGTATGAACATAATAGACATCCTCTAAGTTATCTGCTATTTATAACAAATTCACCAATATTGGGTATTAAAATATGATCTCCTTTTCTCAGTTTTCGTCCTCTTCTTTGATCCAATTCGCCATTTATATACACTTGGTGTTCTGAAAGAAACCATTTCGCCATACCACCAGTTTGAATAATATCAGCATGTTTTAAAAATTGGCCAAGTGTAATATATTCCGTTTCAATAATAATTTCTTTTTTCATATCGCTTTCCTTTCTTACCCTAATAGTTTATTTTACTAAATATTTTATCCACTGACAAAGTATTCATAAGATATGAGTGGTTTTCAATATGTTATGAATACATCGGAGATATACTTTTTCTCTATATAAGGAAAACTGCTGGAGTGACCAGCAGTTGCATGATTGCTTAATATGTTCGAACAGGTAAAATCAATTGTAATATGGAATCGTCATCTACTGAACGAATGACAAATGGTCTCATTGCTCCGGTAAAGTTAATTGTAATTTCTGTTCCTTCTAAAGCTTTTAAAGCATCCATCATATATTTTGGACTGAACGAAATTTTTAACTCTTCACCAGTGATTTGGACACTTTTTACTTTTTCAACAACTTTACCAACTTCAGGAGTATTGGATGATATTTCGATATAATTGTCTTCTAATGTTGATAATTTAACGACGTTATTTCTATTTTCTCTTGCCAATAAGGAAGCCCGATCAATTGCTTGAAGAAAATCTTTTGTATTTAAAATAACTTCTGTTTTACTATCTGTAGGAATTAGTCTAGACGTATCTGGATAATTTCCATCTAGTAGACGAGAGAAAAATAGTAAATGTTTTGTTTTGAATAAGATTTGATTATTTGTTATTACAATTTGAACAGGTTCATTTGTGTCTTCTAAGATTTTATATAGTTCATTTAAGCTTTTTCCTGGAATGACAACATTATATTGAGATGATGGATCAATTTGAATGATTCCCTTTCTTAAAGCTAATCGATGACTATCAGTAGCAACACATAATAATTCACCATTTTCTATTTTCCAATTAACACCTGTTAACACTGGTCTAGTTTCTGAAGTAGAAACCGCAAATACCGTTTGACGAATAAATGTTTTTAATATGTCTGTAGGAATACTAAATACATTTTCTTCTTCTATTTGAGGTAATAATGGATACTCTTCAACATCTAATCCATTTAAATTAAATTCAGCATTTCCTGAACGGATAATTGTTTGGAGATGATTTTCTACTTTAATCTCTACATCATCTTCTGGTAATTTACGAACAATTTCATTAAAGAATTTTGCTTGTAAAACAATTCCACCTTGCTCTTTAATATCTACTAATTCATCCCCATCCTCTTCTTTAGGTATAAATGATTCTATTGAAATATCTGAATCACTTCCTGTTAATGTTACTCCCTCAGAAGAAGCTACGATTTTAATACCTGTTAAAATTGGTATAGTGGTTCTTGAAGTTACTGCTTTCATCACGTCTTGTACACTTTGAACAAGTCGCTCTTTTTGGATAAAAAATCTCATAAAAAATTTCCTCCAAATGCATAATTTATTATTTATTTAATATAAAAAGATAATATTAATAGTACTAGGACTTGTGAATATGTGGATAAATAGAAAAGATGAAAGGAAACACAGTCTATCCACATGTGGACAGACTGTGTGTAATGAATGAAAAGTTATACACAATCCTCACAACTCTGTTTAATCATACTACATTTTTAAAATGTTTTTAATCTCTTTTATATGTTGTTGTAATTCTTGGTCTGTTTGAAGAAGTTTAGAAATCTTTTCATGTGCATGAATAACGGTTGTATGGTCTCTTCCGCCAAATTCATATCCTATTTTCGGTAATGAAAAATCTGTTAATTCTCTAGATAAATACATGGCCACTTGTCTTGGAAACGCAATTGACTTCGTTCTCTTTTTTGCTTTGAAGTCTTCTAATTTCACGTTGTAATGTTGGCCGACAGCTCTTTGAATATCTTGAATCGTTATTACTTTTGGTTTCGAACTTGGAATAATATCTTTTAATGCCTCAGCAGCTAAATCTACATTAATATCTCGATTAATTAACGAAGAATAAGCTACGACTCTAATAAGAGCCCCTTCGAGTTCACGAATATTGGAATCAATTTGATTGGCAATATAACTCATCGCTTCATTTGGTATGTCTAATCCTTCAGCTTTCGCTTTTTTCCTTAAGATTGCTATACGTGTTTCTAAATCTGGAGGTGTTATGTCAGTAATTAATCCCCATTCGAACCGTGAACGTAACCGATCTTCTAAAGTTGGTATTTCTTTAGGAGGGCGATCACTGGAGATAACGATTTGTTTACTTTCTTCATGCAAAGCATTAAAAGTATGGAAAAATTCCTCTTGAGTTGATTCTTTTCCAGCTAGGAATTGAATATCGTCTATTAAAAGGACATCGACGTTTCGATATTTATTTCGAAAATCTACAGCTTTGTTATCGCGAATGGAGTTTATAAATTCGTTTGTAAATTTTTCCGAAGATAAGTATAAAACTTTAGCTGAAGGGTTATGTTCAAGTACATAATGTCCAATTGCATGCATTAAATGAGTTTTTCCTAATCCAACACCACCGTATATAAATAGAGGGTTATAAGCTTTTGCAGGTGCTTCTGCAACGGCCAATGAAGCTGCATGAGCAAATCGATTGCCGGAGCCTATGACAAAGGTATCAAACGTATATTTAGGATTTAACATATGTTGAGGTAATTCTATTTGATCTTCTTGTTCTTTTGGTCCCTTTTTGGGAGCTCCTTGAAATTGAACATATTCATCTTGCTGATTTTGGGGAATGATAAATTTTACATTTAATCGCTCACCAATTAAGTCATAAACTGTATTAGAAATGAGATCTGTATAATGTCCCTCTAACCAGTCACGAGCAAATTCATTAGGAGCTTCTATCGTTAAGGTTAAATCTTTTAAAGAATGGGCTTTTGTCGACTTTAACCATGTATCAAAACTAGGTTTACTTATTTTTTTCTCTATTATTGATAGAGCCCTTCCCCATAGATCATCTATGTTTTCCAAGCTTTTTCCCTCCTAAATTAAAAAAACATAAAACTAAAATAGTTTTCATAAATATATATTTAAAGACAGTATTCGAAATAAAGTTGCATGTGGATAAGTATATATTATAGAAGAAATTATCCTTTTCGACAAAATCCACTATATGTGGACAACTTTTTTCCATAGTTATGAATAACATGTCCACATATTATCCACAAATTGTGGATAACGAGATTTATCAACAAAAAAAATTAATATAAAAGCACAATAATAATATCAAATTATCCTTTATGTTGCAATGGTTTAAATAAAATATCCACAACACCAACCTAGTGTTGATATTTTTTGTCCACAGCCATTGATTATGTGAAAAAGTTGTCGATAACACATGTGGATATTTTAAGTTTTGTCGAAATGTTATCCACATTTTATACAAAATCGATCATGTTCATTATCTGTAACGAAAGTTCATAGTGGTTTGAATATTTTGCAAAGAGTTGACAGATGCACTAATTCGTTTATATAATTTATTAGACTGTCTTAAACAGCTATTCCTCAGGGAGGTGTCATATAATGAAACGTACGTATCAACCAAATAAAAGAAAAAGAAGTAAAGTTCATGGTTTCCGTAATCGTATGAGTACTAAAAATGGACGTAAAGTTCTTGCGCGTCGTCGAGCTAAAGGTAGAAAAGTTTTATCAGCATAGACCACTGAAAAACATCAGTGGTCTTTTTTTCAAAAATATGTATAATTATTGTTTTTCCGTATAATCATAGTATTTTGTGGTAACAAATGCTTCTATATGTCTCATAATTTCTGATAGGGTGTTATCATGAAAAAGGAATATCGAATAAAAAAAAATGAAGAGTTTCAAGAGGTTTTCAAGAAGGGAAGATCTTTTGCTAATAAACAATTTGTATTGTATTTGTTAGAAAAAAAAGAACAAGAACATTTTCGAATTGGTTTGTCTGTTAGTAAAAAGATAGGTAATGCTGTTTTAAGAAATAAAATAAAACGATATATTCGGGAAGTTTTCCATGAATTAAAAGATCAAGTAAAACCTAATTATGACTATATCATTATCGCCAGAAAGCCAGTAGCAGAAATGACATATCATGAGGTAAAAAATAGTTTAATTCATGTATTAAAAGTTGCTAGAATTTTATCTAATAATAATGAGATGAAAACTTCTTAAATTTTAATAGAAATTTTCACATAAGAGTAATAAAAATGGTAAAATACTCGTTAAAAGGAGTCATTTTTCTCGGACATGCTATACATACTTGAGTCGCAGTAAGGAGGAGCATTGTGAAAAAGAAAATTTTTCTACTCGTAAGTTTAGTTTTAATTGTAGCTATTCTTTCAGGGTGTACGGAAGTGGATCAAGATATTACTGCTGAAAGTAAAGGATTCTGGAATCAATTTATTGTTTATCCTCTTTCAAGCTTAATTGTAATGATCTCTGAATTTTTTGGAGAAAGCTATGGTTTAGGTATTATTATTGTTACCATTTTAATTCGTTTAGTTTTATTACCATTAATGATTAAACAAACAAAAAGCTCTAAAGCAATGCAGTTAATTCAACCAGAAATACAAAAACTTCGTGAAAAATATAGTTCTAAAGACGCGGTAACCCAACAAAAATTACAACAAGAAATGATGAAACTGTTCCAAGAATATGGGGTTAACCCTTTGGCTGGATGTCTACCGTTGCTCATTCAAATGCCGATTTTAATTGGTTTTTATCATGCAATTGTTCGTACTCCTCAGATTAAAGAACATACATTTCTTTGGTTTGATTTAGGGCAGACAGACCCTTATTACATCTTACCTTTAGTTGCAGGGCTCACTACGTTTATTCAACAGAAATTGATGATGGCTGGCCAAGAAGCAAATCCTCAAATGACAATGATGTTATGGTTAATGCCAATTATGATTACGGTATTTGCGATGATGTTCCCAACTGCATTATCTCTATATTGGGTAGTTGGTAACATATTCATGATTATTCAAACATATTTTATTAAAGCGCCGGATCGAAAAAATATCGCTGAAAATAAAGCGGGAGGAGCTAAAAAGTGAAACAAGTAACTGCTACGGGGCAAACGGTTGATGAGGCGATCAATTCTGCACTATCACAGTTACAAACAACGAGGGAATATGTAGATATAACAATCATTGATCAAGGGAAAAAGGGATTGTTCGGAGTTTTCGGGGCAAGACCTGCTGTGATTAAAGTAACAGTCAAAATTGATCCTGTAGAAGAAGCAAAAAAGTTTTTGATGAATGTATGTAAAGAAATGGATGCACCAATTGAAATTAATACGAGAAAAGAAGGAAAAAATATTTATTTTGATATTGTTAGTGATAAATCGGCATTGTTGATTGGAAAAAGAGGACAAACATTAAACTCGTTACAGTATTTAACTCAATTAGTGTTAAATAAATATACAAAACAATATTTAACTGTAATTTTAGATGTAGAAAACTACAGGCAAAAACGAATGGAAACTTTAATTGAATTAGCTAATAAGCTTGCGAACCAAGCAGTTAGAATGAATAAAGAAATATCTTTGGAACCTATGCCTTCATATGAAAGAAAAATTATTCATACAGCATTATCCAATCATGAACAAGTAATGACATTTTCAACCGGGACAGAACCAAATCGGTATATTGTAATCAGTCCGAAGCAATAAAAAAACTAGAAAAACTAGAATCTGAAGATATACCTTCAGATTCTAGTTTTTTTATTGTAAATAGATTTTATAGATTTTGTATTCCATGGATAGCAACACATGAGTTTTTTCCTGAGGAAATTTTTGTTGGAAATATGCAATTAGCGACTAATTATATTATCGATTTTTTAAAAGTTAGATTTACACTCAAAAAAGTTTATCAATTTTTAAATAATTATCCACAATAAAAAAAGAAGATGATAAAAAATTGTTATTCACATGTGGATAAGATAAAATGAATGAAAGAAAAATATCTACATGTGAATAGAGTTTCGATAATGAAATATTTTGTGTTATTCTATTATCTTGAGGAATTTCAAGAATATTATGTTGGGTTCATATATTTATTATGTAATGTTGGATAAGAATTGAGGTGATATATATGGAGTTTGATACAATTGCTGCGATATCGACTCCAATGGGGGAAGGCGCCATTGCTATTGTAAGATTAAGTGGTGATCACTCCATTAGCATTGTTGATAGAATATTTAAAAGTCCTAAAGGGAAAAAATTAATAGATGTAAATAGTCATACTATTCATTATGGGCATATTATTGATCCAAAATCGAATGAAATTATTGAAGAAGTCATGGTTTCCGTTATGAAAGGACCGAATACATTCACAAGGGAAAATGTAGTTGAAATAAACTGTCATGGCGGTTTAATGACTGTTAATCGTGTGCTGCAAATGGTACTAAATGAAGGAGCAAGATTAGCGGAACCAGGAGAATTTACAAAGAGAGCTTTTTTAAATGGTCGAATCGATTTATCGCAAGCTGAAGCAGTCATGGACTTAATTCGTGCAAAAACCGATCGCGCAATGAATGTTGCATTGGGCCAAATGGAAGGAAGACTATCGAAATTAATAAAAAAATTACGTCAAGAAATACTTGAAATTCTTGCACATGTTGAGGTTAATATTGATTATCCCGAATATGATGACGTGGAAGAAATGACTCATCAAATGCTTCTTGAAAAATCAACTTATGTTAGAGAGGAAATAAAGAAGCTTTTACAAACAGCACAACAAGGGAAAATATTAAGAGAAGGTCTTTCAACAGTAATTATTGGTCGTCCAAATGTCGGGAAGTCATCGTTACTAAATAGCTTGGTCCATGAAAATAAAGCAATCGTCACGGACATACCTGGAACAACAAGAGATGTTATTGAAGAGTATGTCAACGTTCGCGGTGTTCCGTTAAAACTGGTTGACACAGCTGGTATCCGCGAAACAGAAGATATTGTTGAAAGAATTGGTGTAGAACGTTCGAAGAAAGTATTAAGTAAAGCAGATTTAATATTACTTGTATTGAATTATTCGGAAGAATTAACAATAGAGGATGAAAATTTATTTAAAGCCGTTAAAGGCATGGATTTCATAGTCATTATAAATAAAACTGATTTACCTCAAAAAATAAATTTAGATAAGGTAAAAGAATTAGCGAATGGTTCTCCGGTTATCACCACTTCTTTAAAAGAAGATAGAGGTGTAGATGAACTGGAAGAGGCTATTGCTAACATGTTTTTTTCTGGAACAATAGAATCTAAAGATATAACTTATGTAACGAATTCACGTCATATAGCTTTACTTAATCAAGCATTAAAATCAATTGAAGATGCGATTGAAGGTGTAGAATTAGGAACACCTATTGATATCGTGCAGATAGATTTAACAAAAACATGGGAAACGTTAGGGGAAATTATTGGTGATACTATTCATGAAAGTTTGATTGACCAATTATTTTCTCAATTTTGTTTAGGAAAATAATTAAATTTCTTATAGAAAAGGAGGAGCATCATAATGAAAACATATGATGCAGGTCATTATGATGTCATCGTTGTTGGTGCTGGTCATGCCGGTTGCGAAGCCGGATTAGCTGCAGCGAGATTAGGTGCAAAAACACTTATCATTACTATAAATTTAGATATGGTAGCCTTTATGCCATGTAATCCGTCTATTGGAGGACCAGCTAAGGGAATCGTTGTTCGAGAGATTGATGCATTGGGCGGAGAAATGGCTAAAAATATTGATAAAACTTACATTCAAATGAGAATGTTAAATACCGGAAAAGGACCGGCTGTACGTGCATTAAGAGCACAAGCCGATAAATTTTTATATCAACAAGAAATGAAAAATACTCTTGAGAAAGAGGAAAATTTAACCCTTTTACAAGGAATGGTTGAGAAACTTATTGTTGAAAATGGAGTTTGTAAAGGGGTTATGACAAAAACAGGAGCTATTTATCATTCTAAAACCGTTATTTTAACGACAGGAACTTTTTTACGTGGTGAAATCATTATTGGGGAATTAAAGTATTCTAGTGGTCCTAATAATCAACAGCCATCCATCAAATTATCTGAGCATTTAGAAGAACTTGGTTTTAAATTAGTTCGTTTTAAAACTGGGACTCCTCCACGTGTAAAAAGCGATACGATTGATTATAGTAAAACAGAAATACAACCAGGTGATGAAGAAGAACGTGCTTTTTCTTATGAAACGACAAAATTTATTACGGATCAACTTCCATGTTGGTTAACGTATACAACAGAACAAACACATAGAATCATTGATGAAAACTTGCATAGATCTCCAATGTTCTCAGGAATGATTAAAGGGACTGGTCCTAGATATTGTCCTTCAATTGAAGATAAAGTTGTACGTTTTCATGATAAACCTCGCCACCAAATCTTTTTAGAACCTGAAGGAAGAAATACACAAGAAGTTTACGTTCAAGGTTTGTCTACAAGCCTTCCAGAAGAAATTCAAAGAAAATTATTAGAATCAGTACCGGGATTAGAAAATGCTCAGTTAATGAGAGCCGGTTATGCAATTGAATATGATGCTATTGTACCTACTCAACTTTGGCCAACGTTAGAAACAAAATTAATAAAAAATCTATATACAGCTGGACAAATCAATGGCACTTCAGGTTATGAAGAAGCGGCAGGACAAGGAATTATGGCGGGAATTAATGCAGCTAGAAGGGCATTTAATAAAGAGGAAGTCATATTAAGCCGTTCCGATGCTTATATAGGTGTATTAATTGATGATTTAGTGACAAAAGGTACAAACGAACCATATAGACTATTGACTTCAAGGGCAGAATATCGGTTATTATTGCGCCATGATAACGCTGATTTACGTCTAACAGAATTAGGTTACCAAATGGGTTTAATTTCAGAAGAACGATATCAAAAATTTATACAAAAGAAAAAAGATATTGAAGAAGAAATTAATCGTTTGAAAGGGATTATTATTAAACCTAACGAAAAAACTCAATCTTTAATTCGTGAAATTGGCGGTTCTGAATTAAAAGATGGAGTCCGCGCTTCAGATTTTCTTAGAAGACCAGAAGTAAATTATAACCATATTAAAACTTTAGTTCCGCCTGAAAAGGAATATTCAAAAGAAGTAGAGGAACAGGTTGAAATTCAAATTAAGTATGAAGGGTATATTGAAAAATCTTTGCAACAAGTAGAACGTCTGAAGAAAATGGAAGATAAAAAAATTCCGGAAAATATTGATTATGATGCTATTAATGGATTAGCGAATGAAGCAAAACAAAAATTAAAAGAAATTCGCCCATTGTCCATTGCTCAGGCATCAAGAATTTCGGGAGTTAATCCAGCTGATATTTCAATATTGCTTGTTTATTTAGAGCAAGGAAAAATTGCTAGAGTTTCCAATCAATAATATAATTAGGATGAGTTCAAATGAATGAGAAACTATTTATCCAATTATTACAAGAAAAAGGGATTCAATTAACGGATTTTCAAATCAATCAGTTTAAACAATATTATTCTTTATTAATTGAATGGAATCAAAAAATGAATTTAACAGCCATTACTGATCGTGATGAAGTGTATTTAAAACATTTTTTTGATTCATTAACTGCTACTTTCTATTATGATTTTAATCAATCATTAAATGTTTGTGATGTAGGAGCAGGCGCAGGATTTCCTAGCCTGCCCATAAAAATAGCATTTCCGCATCTTCGGGTAACTATTGTAGATTCTTTAAATAAAAGGATCCAATTTTTAAATCATTTAGCAAAAGAATTACAATTAACAGATGTCCATTTTTATCATGATCGTGCAGAAACATTTGGACAAAGTAGTTTACATCGTGAAAATTATGATGTGGTTATGGCAAGAGCTGTTGCTAAATTGTCGGTATTAAGTGAATTTTGTTTACCTTTAGTAAAAGTTAACGGAACTTTTATTGCAATGAAGGGTTCAAATGCCAAAGAGGAAATTGAAACAGGGAAACGTGCGATACATACATTAGGTGGAACTATTGATGATATTCACTCTTTTCAATTGCCGATTGAGGATAGTGAAAGAAATATTGTCATAATCAAAAAGAAAAATTCAACACCAAAAAAATATCCAAGAAAGCCTGGTATGCCAGTGAAATCACCTCTGGAATAGTTCGTTCCATTTGGGGGTCAAGGGGGAAATAAATATTGATGCAAAAGAAGGAACTTTCCAATAAAAAGAGAACTATAATTAGGGAGTTTCATAAAGGTGGTGTGGAGCAATGAAGCATCCATTTTCACGCTTTTTTGGGATAAGTGAAAAAGAAGAACAAGTCGAAGATGTTAAATCTGAAAAAGAACTCACAAAAGAACAGGAAGAGATTCAACAAATCCCAATAAATAAAATTGTGCCAAATCGCTTTCAACCCAGGACGGTTTTTGATCATGAAAAAATAGAAGAATTAGCGCGAACTATTCATACACACGGGATTATCCAACCAATTGTTGTCCGTGAAATCGATAATGATCAATATGAATTAATTGCTGGTGAGCGGCGCTGGCGTGCAGTTCAAACGTTAGGGTGGGAGTATGTTCCTGCCATTATAAAGAATTTTAATGATACGGAGACAGCTTCTGTTGCGTTAATTGAAAATTTACAACGTGAGGAATTGTCTCCAATAGAAGAAGCTATGGCTTATGGTAAGTTATTAGAAATGCATAATCTTACTCAAGAGGCACTTGCGCAAAGGTTGGGAAAAGGGCAATCCACAGTTGCTAATAAATTAAGATTACTTAAATTACCAACTGAGGTTCAGGATGCACTCTTAAATAAAACAATCACGGAAAGACATGCAAGAGCGTTAATCCCATTAAAAAATCCTGAAGAGCAAGTAAAACTATTAAAAGAAATTATAGAAAAAAATCTAAATGTAAAACAAACAGAAGAAAGAGTAAATAAGATATTAAATCCAGTTAGTCAAAAACCAAAGCAAAGACGTTTTTCATTTAGTAAAGATATGAGGATAGCTGTTAATACAATTAGGCAATCATTAAATATGGTCACCGATAGTGGAATTGAATTAGATTCGGAAGAAGAAGATTTTGAGGATTATTATCAGATAACAATAAAAATCCCAAAAAAGAAAAAATAATAGATATGTTGAGGATCTTGGATAACCAAGCTCCTTTATTTTTTTTGATTTCAACAAGATTGATAAAGTTCGAAATTGTAAAGTTTTATTATTAATTCCATTAATTAATGTAGGATATTCCTTTATTTTTTTTTCGAAAAAAAGATAATAAACGATTTTTCATGATAAAATAAAAGAAATTTAAAAGAATAATAGGTTTTGAAAGTAGGTGACAACGTGGGTAAAATCATATCAATTGCCAATCAAAAAGGAGGAGTTGGGAAAACAACTACTTCTGTTAATTTAGGGGCATGTTTAGCATACATAGGAAAAAAAGTTTTGTTAGTAGATATTGACCCGCAAGGTAATGCAACAAGTGGGATTGGAATAGAAAAAGCTGATGTTCAACAATGTATTTATGATGTTTTAGTAGATGACATAGACCCTTATAAAGCGATAATGAGTACACAAGTAGAGGGCTTATATACTATTCCGGCAACGATTCAGTTAGCCGGTGCAGAAATTGAATTAGTGTCTACCATTTCAAGAGAAGTTCGACTTAAAAGGGCACTAGAACAAGTAAAAGATCATTTTGACTATATTATCATTGATTGCCCCCCTTCATTAGGTTTATTGACAATTAATGCTTTAACTGCTTCAGATACTGTCCTTATTCCAGTTCAATGTGAATATTACGCGTTAGAAGGACTTAGTCAATTGTTAAATACTGTTCGTTTGGTACAAAAACATTTGAATAAAGAGCTAATGATTGAAGGCGTTTTATTAACGATGTTAGATGCACGGACAAATCTAGGTCTTCAAGTAATTGATGAAGTAAAAAAATACTTTCAAGATAAAGTGTACCAAACGGTTATTCCTAGAAATATCCGTTTAAGCGAAGCGCCAAGTCATGGGCAACCAATTATTATTTATGATCCAAAGTCTAGGGGAGCAGAGGTTTATTTAGACTTAGCTAAGGAAGTGGTAGCAAATGGCTAAAGGTTTAGGAAAAGGGATCAACGCTTTATTTTCACACCTAGATACCAACCAAGAAGAGACAGTACAAGAAATTTCAATTAAAGAATTACGACCGAATCCATATCAACCTAGGAAAATATTTAATGAAGAAGCTATTGAAGGATTAAAACAATCCATTCAGGAGCATGGAATTTTACAACCAATAATTGTTCGGAAAAGTATTAAAGGGTATGAAATTGTAGTTGGTGAAAGAAGATTTAGGGCTGCTAAAGAGGCGAAATTAGAAAAAGTTCCAGTAGTTGTTAGAGATTTAAGTGATCAACAAATGATGGAACTAGCAGTTTTAGAAAATTTACAACGTGAAGATTTAACACCCATTGAAGAGGGAAACGCTTATAAAATGTTAATGGAACGTTTAAATCTTACACAAGAAGAATTAGCTAAACGATTAGGCAAAAGCAGACCGCATATTGCTAATTTAGTTCGGCTCCTTTCACTTCCTCAAGACATTCAACAATTAGTTTCTGACGGTAAATTATCTATGGGACATGCTAGAGCTTTATTAGGTCTAAAAAATAAAAATAAAATGAAGCCTTTAGCTGAAAAAGTAATGAAAGACGGACTTAATGTTCGCCAACTTGAATTATTGATTCAACAATTAAATCAAAATGTTTCACGTGAAACAAAAAAGAAAAAGCCACCAAAAGATATATTTATTCAAGAACAAGAATCAATATTACGTGAAAAATTCGGGACAACTGTTACCATAACGCAAATGAAGAAAAAAGGGAAAATTGAAATCGAATTTTTCTCCAAAGAGGATTTAGAAAGAATTTTAGAAATATTAGATTCAAATCAATAAAATTATGATAAGAGGGACCATCAAATGGATGGTTTCTTTTTATATGAATTAAATCGTGACAGAAGGTGAAAACGTGGTATTACTAGGTACAACAGTAAATGCTTTAACGATTATTGTTGGCACATTGATTGGAAAGTTACTTTCAAAAATTCCTGAAAACATGAAAAACACTGTAATGAAGGGAATAGGATTAACGGTAATTGTTTTAGGAATGCAAATGGCTATAAAAAGTAATAATTTCCTTATTGTTATATTAAGTATTGTATTTGGTGCTATGCTCGGAGAATTTATTGATTTGGATAAAATGTTAAATCGGCTTGGAAAATGGATCGAAAGAAAAATAAATTTAAAAGGCGAAGGAAATATCTCTCAAGGTTTTGTAACAGCAACCTTAATTTTTGTCATAGGTGCTATGGCAATTGTTGGTGCATTAGATAGTGGTATACGAGGAAACCATGATGTCTTGTTTACAAAAGCAATAATTGATGGATTTACAGCAATAATATTAACGACAACATTAGGTATTGGAGTCATATTTTCTTCTATCTCGGTTTTTCTTTATCAAGGGTTAATTGCAATTTTTGCTAATCAAATTCATCTATTTGTTCCTCAAGAATTAATGGATTCATTTATTACCGAAATGACGTCAGTAGGGGGAATAATGATTTTAGCAATTGGATTGAATTTATCCAATATATCAAATATAAGAGTTGCAAACCTATTACCAGGCATCTTAGTCGTCGCAATTATCGTTACATTGTTGTATTTTATTCCATAGTAAAAGCTCTATTAACTAGGGCTTTTCTTTATGATATCCTCATACTGTCCATGATGTTTATTTATTGAAAACATATGCTGTTCTTTTTGATAAAGGAAAGCGGTTTTTTTGATGCCTTTTGCAATCTTTTTTGCCATATTAATAACTAAATATAACCTTGTGTTTTGCAGAACAAAAAACTCCATAAACCCACTGATATTTACAATTCCAGTAATATGGATATCACCAACTTCAGGAAGAGTTTTGTGGACGCCTGCACCAGGTTTTAATGGTCCTTTTCCAACTTGAATGGATCCCACACTTTTTAAATTTCCTAAGCATGCATCAATAGCGATAATAAAAGGATTCGAATGATTCTCATAAATCTTTTTCAAATTTTCTTCTAAATTGACCGCATGGATAGGGGATTCAAGTGTGCCATAAACATAAAATGGTAAATCTTTATACTCCATTAAATCACTACCCACAAGAGGACCGAGAGAATCTCCAGTAGATCGATCGGTACCTATACATACACATATAATTGGTTGATTATTAATAGGTAGTAATGGTAGAATTTCCATTGCAATTTTATCAGCGGCAAGCGCTTCTTGATAAAAAATACGGTCCGATTTATATTTGTTCAACCATTTAGACATAACCATATTTTTTCTCCTTAGTAGTTTTAATACTTCATTATAGATAATTCCTTTAGAAAATATACGTGATTCATTTAAAAAAAATGAAAGTTTAATGGTTTCTAAGGGAAACACTTCCTAATAGATTGGAAAAGATGTACAATTAAATCAAAGAAAAAATTAGAGTAATTTTACATGTTTTCTAAGGTTATTTAGGAATAAGTCACGTCTATTAATATTGCTTCAGAGGAGTGGAAAATGAATGCCTAATGAATCTTATCATTTAAATGACATTGTTGAGATGAAGAAGCCACATCCTTGTGGGACTAATAGATGGAGAATTATTCGATTAGGCATGGACATAAGAATTAAGTGTACGGGTTGTTCACACAGTGTTTTATTACCAAGGAAGGAATTTGAAAAGAAGTGTAAAAAAATATTGGAAAGAAACGAAGAACAATAATCACTTCATTCACGTTTCCTTTAGGCAAGAGTGTTTAATCTTGTCTTTTTTTTCTATTCTATCTATAATTGTGAAAGGTTTATTATTAGACTGGTTTAATATAAGAGGAGTGGACATAATGGCTTTAACGGCAGGGATTGTAGGATTACCGAACGTAGGGAAGTCTACATTATTTAATGCGATAACTCAGGCAGGTGCTGAGTCTGCGAATTATCCTTTTTGCACTATTGATCCGAACGTCGGTATTGTAGAAGTACCTGATGAACGTTTAGAAAAATTGACTGAACTTATTCAACCAAAGAAAACAGTTCCAACGACTTTTGAATTTACGGATATTGCTGGAATTGTGAAAGGTGCCAGCAAAGGTGAAGGGCTGGGAAATAAATTTCTCTCCCACATTCGTGAAGTTGATGCAATTTGTCAAGTAGTACGTTGTTTTGAAGATGAAAATATTACACATGTAGCTGGAAAAGTAGACCCAATCGCAGATATTGAAACAATTAATTTAGAATTGATATTAGCTGATTTAGAAACTGTAGATAAAAGAATAAGCCGTGTAGAAAAAATGGCAAAACAAAAAGATAAAGACGCGATGCAGGAATTCGAAGTTTTATCAAAATTAAAAGAAGCTTTTGAAAATGAAAAACCTGCCAGAACATTAGAATTTACGGATGAACAATTGAAACTCGTTAAAGGACTGCATTTATTGACAATCAAACCAATTCTTTATGTAGCAAATGTAAGTGAAGAAGATATCACCGATCCATCTAACAATCAATACGTCCAAATGGTTCGAGAATATGCAAAAAAAGATAATGCGGAAGTTATTGTAGTATGTGCGAAAATCGAAGAAGAGATTTCTGAATTGGATAAAGAAGAAAAAGAGATGTTCTTAAAAGAATTAGGCATTAAACAATCTGGCCTAGATCAATTAATTAGAGCTGCCTATGATTTACTTGGACTTGCAACTTATTTTACAGCTGGTGTTCAAGAGGTAAGAGCATGGACATTTAAAAAAGGAATGAAAGCTCCTCAATGCGCCGGTATCATCCATTCAGATTTTGAAAGAGGTTTTATTAGGGCAGAAACTGTTGCTTATAATGATTTATTAAAATACGGTTCAATGAATGCGGCAAGAGAAGCAGGAAAAGTTCGTTTAGAAGGAAAAGATTATGAAGTCCAAGACGGGGATATTATCCATTTCAGATTCAATGTGTAATCGCAATCTGACTACTTATTTATTATAATCTAATGCTAATCCATCATTTTTATTCCAAACATTGATAATGAATTATTTCTATGATATAATTCTAACTTGTGAGTAATGTAAGTTGCTCCTTGCCCTAATACATTAGGGCCGTTAAGTCCAAGAGGAGGTGAATGTGTGATGAGAAAGTACGAAATTATGTACATCATCCGCCCAAACGTAGACGATGAAACTAAAAAAGCGATTATCGATCGATTCGCTAAAGTTTTAACGGATAACGGAGCGGAGATTGTAGAAACAAAAGATTGGGGTAAACGTCGTTTAGCTTATGAAATTAATGATTTTCGTGATGGTTACTACCAAATCGTTAATGTCCAATCTGAACCAGCAGCTGTTCAAGAGTTTGATCGTTTAGCTAAAATCAGTGAGGACATTATTAGACATATTGTTGTTAAAGAAGATGAATAATCATTGATGTTTCATACTTTTTGACAAATGTTTCACGTGAAACATTTGTCAAAAAGGAAAAGGAGTTGATTCTGTTGTTAAACCGAGTGGTTTTAGTAGGGAGATTGACGAAAGATCCAGAATTAAGATATACACCAAATGGAGTACCCGTTGCAACATTTACTTTAGCTGTTAATAGGACATATACAAATCAGCAAGGTGAAAGAGAAGCTGATTTTATTAACTGTGTAGTTTGGAGAAAGCCTGCAGAAAATGTAGCAAACTTTCTAAAAAAAGGAAGTCTTGCTGGAGTTGATGGAAGAATCCAAACTAGAAGTTATGAAGGACAAGATGGGCGAAGAGTCTATGTAACAGAAGTTGTAGCAGATAGTGTACAGTTTTTAGAACCAAAAGGATCACAATCTAGAATGAATAATTTCGGTGATTCTCCACAAGACTTTGGAGGACCATTTGGAACTAACCAGAATCAACGAAGAGAAAATGATTTTTCAAGAAATGATGGGGATCCGTTTTCTAATGACGGTAATCCAATTGATATTTCTGATGATGATTTACCGTTTTAAACGTTTCCGTCATATACATGACTTTTTCATTAATGAACGTTAAATATAAATAATATAAAAAGGAAGGTGAAAACAATGGCAGGACGTAAAGGTGGACGTGCAAAACGTCGTAAAGTATGTTATTTCACAGCTAATGGAATTACCCATATCGATTACAAAGACGTAGATTTGCTTAAAAAGTTTATTTCTGAACGTGGAAAAATTCTTCCTCGTCGTGTAACTGGAACTAGTGCCAAATATCAACGCATGTTAACACGTGCGATTAAAAGAGCTCGTACAATGGCATTGTTACCATATGTAGCTGATGAAAAATAAAAAAACAACAGGGATTCTTCCTGTTGTTTTTTTCATAGTTGGATTTTAATTGTAAGTATGTATTCTTATGAAAAAGGTTAAAGAGAATAATATTGTAGAAATACTCAAGCTATTATTTGAATGCTTTCTAGAAAAGTGATTTTTATCTGAAGAGGTGAAAAAGTGAAAGAAACAAAAAAACTAACGGAAGGTGCAATTCTTCTAGCAATTTACATTGTAATGTTGCTTCTTTTTTTATATGTACCTCTCATTGGAACAATCATTTCCTTTATTTTACCGGTTTCTTTTATTTATTTTAGTTCAAAAAATCATTTAAAAGACTCTTTACTATTGTTAGTCGCTGCAACCATCCTTACATTTATTGTTGGAGGTATATTTTCCATTCCAATAACCATTGCCTATGGTAGTACAGGAATAGTCATTGGATGGTTTATAAAGGAAAAAAAGGATAGAGTCATACAATATTTATCAGCTACAGTCGTCTTTTTAGTCAATCTCGTATTGATTTATGCTATATCTGTTGTATTTTTAAAAGTCAATATATTGGATGAACTAATCAATATATTGAATGAGTCAGTAGAGCAGTCAGAAAATATACTTAAAATGATGGGACAATCAGTAGATAATAATATCACAGAGTCACTGAATGAACTGGTTAGTATCATTCAAACGTTATTGCCGACATTTTTAGTCATGGCGGCTGCACTAGTTGTGTTATTAATGATTATGATATGCATCCCAATTGTAAGAAAATTAGGTATCGACGTAGAAAAAGCTCCGCCATTTAGGGAACTTTCGATGCCAAAAAGCTTGCTTTGGTATTATCTAATTGTAATGTTAATTACGATATTTATGAATTTGGAAAAAGGTACATATATTTATACAACGATATTAAATTTATTTTATATACTACAAACACTCATGTTAATCCAAGGTATTTCTTTTCTCTTTTATTATTCTCATAAGAAAAAAATGTCTATAGCGATTCCAATTATAGGAACAATTTTTTCACTTTTTATTCCTATTCTTAGTTCATTTATTCGTATATTAGGTATAATAGATTTAGGCTTTAATTTAAGACAGCGCATATCTAAATAGCGTTCTCAAAGTGGAGAATGTTCATTTAGATTTATTACGGGGGCTGAAAATATGCCGGTTTTTTTAAAAAAAAATAAAATGAAACAGTTAATATTTTTTCTGTCATTCATTACAATTTTATTCTTCGGTATACTCTCACTGTACCAATTAATTTTTGGGATGATTGGTATTATCATATTTGGCTGGTTTTTATATTTAATTTATTTGCAGGACATGAAATTTCGAAATGAAGTCCAAACGTATGTTGAAACATTATCCTATCGTGTAAAAAAAGTCGGTGAAGAGGCATTAATGGAAATGCCTTTTGGGATCATGTTAATTAGTGACGAGTACTTTATTGAATGGGCAAATCCTTTTTTAACTTCATGTTTTCATGAAGAAACTTTAATTGGAAAGTCACTGTATGATTTATGTGATCCTTTAATACCTATGTTGAAACAAGAGCTTGAAACAGATGTTATTACATTAAACGATCGAAAATATAAAGTTTATTATAAGAAAAGTGAAAAACTACTTTATTTCTTTGATATTACAGACCTAGCGATGATAGAACAATTGTATGAAGAAGAGAAAACCGTAATAGCCATCATTTTTTTAGATAATTATGATGAACTTACTCAAGGAATGGATGATCAAACACGTAGCAGTTTAAATAGTCTTGTGACCTCAATATTAAATAATTGGGCTAATCAATTTGGTATTTTCTTAAAACGGGTTTCTTCTGAAAGATTTATTGCAGTTTTTAATGAAAAAATATTATCTATTTTGGAAGAAAGAAAATTTGCTATTTTAGATGAAGTTAGAGAAACATCTTCAAAACAAAATGTACCATTAACATTAAGTATAGGAGTCGGATCAGGGTCAACATCATTACCGGAATTAGGAGCCATTGCACAATCGAGTTTAGACTTGGCATTAGGTCGTGGAGGAGATCAAGTAGCCATTAAACTTCCTAATGGAAAAGTGAAATTTTTCGGAGGAAAAACAAATCCTGTTGAAAAGAGAACAAGAGTCCGAGCAAGGGTAATTTCCCATGCATTAAAAGAACTCATTCAGGGAAAAGAAAAAGTTTTGATTATGGGGCATAAATATCCTGATATGGATGCCTTAGGTTCAGCTATTGGTGTTTTAAAAATGGCTCAACTAAATGAAAGAGAAGGATATATTGTCATCGATCAAAACCATATCGATAAAAGTGTAAAAAGAGTAATTCAAGAATTGAAAAACTATCCTGATTTATATAGTCGACTAATTACTCCAGAAGATGCATTACAAATGAGTTTAGAAGATACATTGTTAGTCATCGTTGATACTCACAGACCATCGTTAGTGATTGAAGAACGTTTAGTTAATCGAATTGATCAAATAGTTGTCATTGACCATCATCGAAGAGGAGAAGAATTTGTAAAAAATCCTTTACTTGTTTATATGGAACCATATGCATCCTCAACTTCAGAACTTGTGACTGAATTGCTTGAATATCAACCAAAAGGTAAAATTGATATGTTAGAAGCTACAGTTTTACTTGCGGGAATCATTGTTGATACGAAAAGCTTTACATTAAGAACTGGATCAAGGACGTTTGATGCTGCTTCGTATTTGCGTTCTCAAGGGGCAGATACTGTTTTAGTTCAAAAGTTTTTACGTGAAGATATTGATACGTATATTAAACGTTCTAAATTAATTCAATCAGTTGAGTTTTATAAAGAAAATATTGCTATAGCTAAGGCAAATGATAATGAAACATACTCCCAAGTTATTATTGCACAAGCGGCAGATACTTTATTGACGATGGAAAATGTTACAGCTTCTTTTGTCATTTCCAAGCGAGAAGATGGTGTGATAGCTATTAGTGCTAGATCATTAGGCAAAGTAAATGTCCAAATTATTATGGAGCTGTTGGACGGAGGAGGACATTTAACGAATGCTGCGACACAATTAGCTGGGATGACAATCAGTGAAGCAGAAGAAAAACTGAAAAAAGCTATAGATGAAATTGTGGAAGGAGGAAAAGAAACATGAAGGTCATCTTTTTAAAAGATGTTAAAGGTAAAGGAAAAAAAGGAGAAATAAAAAATGTAGCTGATGGATACGCTCAGAACTATTTGTTTAAGAATGGGCTTGCTATAGAAGCGACACCGGGAAATTTGAAAACTTTAGAGGCACAAAAAAATAAAGAAAAGCAAAAAGCACTCGAAGAACTAGAACAGGCAAAACAATTAAAAGAACGATTAGAAAGTCTAACTATTGAAATCTTTGCAAAAGCAGGTGAAGGCGGCAGATTGTTTGGTTCTATTACATCAAAGCAAGTAGCAGAGGAATTAAATAAGAAATATAAGATTTCTATTGATAAAAGAAAGATGGAGATGGAGGATGCCATTCGTTCATTAGGTGTTACGAAGGTACCAGTCAAACTTCATAAAGATGTAACAGCAATTTTAAATGTACATGTAAAAGAAATAAGTTAAAATTGGATATAAAAAAATATGAAATCCATGATAGAATATTAATAGAAAAAAATGTGGTCAGTTTTGTACTGATCACTTTTTTCTATTCTCATCAATTCCTTTATGGTAGACTCCATATAAAAGTGATAAATTGAATTTTCATATAAGAACGGAAAGAAGGGAGGTATATTTCATGAATGATATTCTCCTAGATCGTATTCCTCCACATAATATGGAAGCTGAACAAGCAGTTATAGGAGCGATTTTTTTAGAACCAGAGTCATTAACGATAGCTTCTGAAATTTTATTGCCTGAAGATTTCTATCGAAGTGCTCATCAAAAAATATACCAAGCTATTTTAAAACTAAACGATGAAGGTAAAGCAGTAGATTTAATTACGGTTACTGAAGAACTCGCTGCTTCAAAACAATTGGAGGAAGTTGGCGGAGTTTCATATTTGAGTGATTTGGCAGGATCAGTACCTACAGCTGCTAATATTGAATATTACGCGCGAATTGTAGAAGAAAAATCACTCCTTCGTAGACTAATTCGAACAGCAACAAATATAGCGCAAGATGGTTATTCCCGCGAAGATGAGGTCAATGAGTTACTAAATGAAGCAGAAAAAAGAATTATGGAAGTGTCCCAAAGGAAAAATTCGGGTTCGTTCCATAATATTAAAGATATATTAGTTAGAACATATGACAATATTGAAATGCTGCATAATCGAAAGGGAGATATTACTGGTATTCCAACTGGTTTTGCAGAATTAGATCGAATGACAGCCGGTTTTCAACGTAATGATTTAATTATTGTAGCAGCTCGTCCTTCTGTTGGTAAGACAGCATTTGCATTAAATATTGCCCAAAATGTTGCTACAAAAACGAATGAAAACGTTGCTATCTTTTCTTTAGAAATGGGTGCCGAACAGTTAGTAATGAGAATGCTGTGTGCAGAAGGAAATATTGATGCTCAGAGACTCAGAACTGGATCATTAACCGATGAAGATTGGCGAAAATTAACTATGGCCATGGGAAGTTTATCAAACTCTGGTATATTTATTGATGATACACCAGGTATAAGAATAAGCGAAATACGATCCAAATGTAGAAGATTAAAACAAGAGCATGGTTTAGGGATGGTGTTAATTGACTATCTCCAACTAATACAAGGAAGCGGGAGATCGTCTGAGAATCGACAACAAGAAGTTTCTGAAATATCCCGATCATTAAAAGCTTTAGCTAGGGAATTAGAAGTTCCAGTTATTGCGTTATCACAGCTTTCTCGGAGTGTTGAGCAAAGACAAGATAAACGCCCGATGATGTCAGATATTCGTGAATCAGGAAGTATTGAGCAGGATGCTGATATTGTTGCTTTTCTTTATCGCGATGATTATTACAATAAAGAAACAGAAAATAAGAACATTATTGAAATTATTATTGCCAAGCAACGGAATGGTCCGGTAGGTACCGTCCAACTTGCTTTTATAAAGGAATATAATAAATTTGTAAATATTGAACGGAGATATGATGAAACATCTGTACCTCCTGGAGCATAAGGCCTGTGAATGCAGGTCTTTTATTTTTTGAAAGTACGAAAAATAGATAGAAAAATGCAATATTTACGATTTATTGGTTACAACTAATAAAAAGGGAGAAATAAAAACGAACATTCTTTTACAAATATAGAATATTGTTCGTAATTATATTGACTTTCCATGACCTCGATAGTAACATATACATGTTAAAGATAATGAGGTTCTGTATGAACTTTTTGGAGGTGCGTCCAATGACATCCGTTGTAGTCGTAGGTACACAATGGGGAGACGAAGGTAAAGGGAAAATCACTGATTTTTTATCAGAAAACGCAGAGGTAATTGCAAGATATCAAGGAGGAAATAACGCAGGCCATACCATTAAATTTAATGGTGAAACGTTTAAGCTTCATTTAATTCCTTCTGGTATTTTCTATAAAGATAAAGTTAGTGTCATCGGAAATGGGATGGTTGTCGATCCAAAAGCATTAATTCAGGAGTTAAATTATTTACATGACCGTGGCATCTCAACTGATAACTTAAAGATCAGTGACCGTGCTCATGTAATATTACCATATCATATAAAGTTAGACGAAGTAGAAGAAGAAAGAAAAGGGGCAAATAAAATAGGGACAACCAAAAAAGGGATTGGTCCTGCTTACATGGATAAAGCAGCTAGAATTGGTATCCGAATTGCTGATTTGTTAGATCGTGAGGTATTTAAAGAAAAGCTAACTAGAAATCTTGAAGAGAAAAATCGCTTATTAGAAAGATTTTATGGAACTGAAGGTTTTAAATTAGAAGATATATTTGATGAATACTATCAATATGGTCAAGAATTTAAAAAATACGTCTGCGATACATCAGTAGTATTAAATGATGCTCTAGATAATGGAAAAAGAGTTCTATTCGAGGGAGCCCAAGGGGTCATGCTCGATATAGACCAAGGTACATACCCATTCGTAACTTCTTCTAATCCAGTGGCAGGAGGAGTAACAATTGGTGCAGGTGTTGGACCAACAAAAATTAAACATGTAGTCGGAGTATCGAAAGCATATACTACTCGGGTAGGAGATGGTCCGTTTCCTACCGAATTACATGATGAAATTGGAAATCAAATCCGCGAAGTAGGAAGGGAATATGGTACGACAACAGGACGTCCTCGAAGAGTAGGATGGTTTGACAGCGTCGTAGTTAGACATGCAAGAAGAGTTAGTGGAATTACAGACTTATCTCTAAATTCATTAGATGTACTGACTGGTATAAAAACATTAAAAATTTGTGTGGCTTATAAATACAATGGAAAAATTATTGAAAATTATCCTGCAAATTTAAGGATTTTATCAGAATGTGAGCCAGTATATGAAGAATTGCCAGGCTGGACTGAAGATATTACAAATTGTAAGTCAATCGATGAATTACCGGTAAATGCTCGAATGTATTTAGAAAGAATTTCTCAATTAACTGGTATTCCACTTTCTATTTTTTCAGTTGGACCTGATCGAACACAAACAAATGTTTTAAGAAATGTATACAGTGATTAAAAAATAGGATATTGTTCTAATTTTTTAAAACAACGTGAATTGCTTTATTATTCACGTTGTTTTTTTATGTGCGCCCGGCATGTACATGAACTATAGGGTGTAAGTCCCGAACGCCGAAGACAGAAGTAGAGGTTAGCCAAGAGCAAGGGTGTCCGTGGTGACGCGGAATCTGAAGGAAGCTGGAGGCAAAACACCGGTCCGAGGAACACGAACCTCATATAAGGCTAGATATGATTGAGTGAGTTTGCATAACAAAACAAAGCTCTTTCTGTCGAAGGTCATATCGAGTAAATGAGGCGGATAGAT
>NZ_JBYLHW010000028.1:0-31765 GCF_057747715.1 Bacillus sp. JST-5
GTAGTTGGGGGTCTCCCCTGCGAGAGTAGGACGTTGCCAAGCAAAAGGAAAAGGCAGCCTTAAAGGGCTGCTTTTTTATTATGTAATAAATAGTAATCCTTTCTTAACTGTTTTATAATTAATCGCTTAAGACCGAATTTCGTAATAATCTGTTTTCATCGATTTTTTTAAGTTTAGAAATATACAAACACAAAAAAATGAATCCAACATAAATCTAACATACAAACATTTTTTTGAATCTTAAAAACTTGTATATATTTTTATAGATTTGTTCACAATAAAAATGTGGAGGTGGAGAATATGGAATTAAAAAAACAAATGGGGGAAAGTTGTATCATATGTGATAATATTAAGGTTGAAGGAATTCATCTATATGGATCATTTATTTGTCAAGAATGTGAGAAAAATATAATTAATACAAACACTAGTGATTCAAAATATCAATATTATTTAAAAAAACTAAGAAATATAACTTCACAAAAAATATATACCTCATGACATGGATGACATGTCTTTTTCTTTTGTATTCATTGAAACTTTAAACCGTTTCATTTATTTTAAATATCGTACATAATGAAATAGTTTAGAAGAAAAATAATAGGAGAAATATTATGGATCAAAGAAAAACTCCGTTATATGATGCTTTACTTCAACATGAAAAAAAACAACCCATTTCTTTTCACGTACCTGGACATAAAAATGGTTTCATATTTAATGAACATCATATGTTTAATGAAATTTCAAAGTATGATGTAACAGAATTATCAGGGCTAGATGATTTACATGCTGCTGAAGGAGTTATTTTTCAGGCGGAGCAGTTACTAGCAAATTTATATAAAGTAAAGAGAAGCTTTTTCCTAATTAATGGTAGTACGGTTGGAAACTTAGCTATGATTTTATCTTCCTTTCGAGAAGGAGATTGTGTATTAGTTCAAAAAAATTCCCATAAATCCATTATGAATGGACTTATATTAGCGGGTGTAAAGCCAATTTTTATTTCTCCGGAATATGATGAAGATATGCAAACTGCTGGTGGTATATTAGTGGATGATATCATAAATGCTTTAGAACAATTTCAAAACATAAAAGGAATTATCTTAACATATCCCAATTATTATGGGAAAACCTACAATCTAAAGCAAATCATTCAGATTGCACATAAAAAGCAAATACCGGTCCTAGTTGATGAAGCTCATGGACCTCATTTTATTTTAGGAGAACCATTTCCTCCATCAGCTGTTTCGTTAGGCGCTGATATTGTTGTTCATTCTGCCCATAAAATATTGCCCGCAATGACAATGGGTTCATTTTTACACTTCAATAGTGAATTATTAAATATAGATCGATTAATTAGTTTTTTACAAATATTACAATCGAGCAGTCCGTCTTATCCAATCATGGCATCTTTAGATTTAGCACGTTCTTATTTAGCTACTTTTAATAGCTATGATAAAGGATATACAATAAAAGAAGTGAGTGGATTTGTCCACCAATTAAAACAGTTAAGTCCACTAACAGTAATAGAAGATCAAAGTAAAGACCCGTTAAAAATTACTATTCGACATCCAAACATAACAGGATTCACCTTGCAAAGATATTTGGAAGAAGAGGGAATTTATCCTGAATTGGCGGATATACAAAATGTTTTATTAATAGCTCCATTATTAAAAAACAAACAAAACTATCCATTTGATGATACAATAGAAAAAATAAAAGTAGTTTTAACAAAAATTAATAGTACTGAACACTCTATTCATTCATTGAATAATAGTATAAAAAATATTAACGAAAAGTTTAGTATTATAAAATATTCATATAAAGAACTAAGTAAAATGGATTCATATTGGGTCCTTATAAGTGAAAGTATCGGAAAAATTGCTGCAGATTCTATTATCCCATATCCACCAGGAATCCCATATATCCTTTTAGGAGAAGAAATAACGGAAAAGAAAGTGGAAATTCTTGAGGTGTTAATAAAAGAAGGGTATCGTTTTCACGGTGGGATAAAAATAAAAGAGAAAAAGATCAAAGTTTTTAACAGCTAGTGTTATTATTTGGAGGGAATTATGAGTAAAGGTTTGTTTATTACATTAGAAGGTCCCGAAGGTGCAGGGAAAACAACGATATTAAAGAAAGTAGCTGAGTATTTTAAAGAGTTAAATCTCCCAATTGTTACAACTCGTGAACCGGGTGGAATAGATATTGCTGAACAAATAAGAGCAGTTATTTTAGATAAGAAAAATACGAAAATGGATCCAAAAACAGAGGCTTTATTATATGCAGCAGCAAGAAGGCAACATTTAGTTGAAAAAGTCATTCCAGCACTCAATGAAGGAGCCGTTGTCCTTTGTGATCGTTTTATTGATGCATCATTAGTATATCAAGGATTTGCAAGAGGAATTGGAATTGACGAAGTTTATATGATAAATCATTTTGCTGTAGAAGAGACTATGCCGAATCTAACCCTGCTTTTTGATATTGAACCAGAAATTGGGTTAGAAAGAATAAGAAAACATAATGGAAGAGAAGTTAATCGATTAGATTTAGAATCTTTAGAATTCCATCAAAAAGTACGTGAAGGGTATCATTTAATACTCGAAAAATTCCCAAATCGCGTAGTGAAAATTGATGCCAGTCGTGAACTTAACATCGTGTTGGAAGAAAGTATTGAAAATATAAAAAATGAAATGGTTTCAAAAGGTCTCCTTAAACAATAATCCAATCACTAAATTTTTTCATATGATAAAAATAAAAAACATTGAAAGACGACAGTAAACAGGATTTTTAATAACTTAAATGGAAATATATTTATACAAATATAGAAACGCCATAAAACTTAGAACATGATAAAATAAACAAAAAGAGTACGGATAGACTAATCTAAAAGGAGGGAGTATATTGAAATTAATATTTGCTGTCGTTCAAGATCAAGATAGTAACCGTTTATTAAAAGCGTTAACGGAATGCAATTTTAGAGTTACTAAATTAGCAAGTACTGGTGGCTTTTTAAGATCAGGCAATACAACATTTATCATTGGAACGGAAGATATTCGTGTTAATAAAGCGTTAGAGATTATTAAAGAAAATTGTAAATCAAGGGAACAATTAATCGCTCCTATTTCACCGATGGGAGGAAATGCAGATTCGTATGTTCCATATCCAGTTGAAGTAGAAGTTGGGGGAGCGACCGTTTTTGTATTACCGGTGGAACAATTTCACCAATTTTAAAGTTTTTTGGGGGTCAATTTTATGAAGATTAATCAAGATATCCGTTTGAAAATAGATAATGTTAGAAATGAACAAAAACATACGATTACTAGTAATGTTAAATTTGGGGAGTTAGTTCAGAAACAAGAAAAACATTTAAAAATGGAGCGTATTGAACTGCTTTTATCAAATATTGAGGAAGCAGGTTTACGATTAGCAAGGTCTAAAACGTTAAAAGACTTAGCAAAATATAAAAGTTTGGTTAAAAGTTTTATCAAAGAAACGATTGATTTTGGAATGGGATTAAAAAAATCTCAAAGCTGGAATCAATTTGGACAAACGAGGACGTTAAAAATTGTTGAAAAAATTGATGAAAAGCTTGTTGAATTAACTGACGAATTAATAGCTAAAGAACAAAAGGGTATTGATTTGTTGGACAAGCTTGGTGAAATAAAAGGACTATTAATTAACTTATATACATAAAAGGATGATTCGTTTGGCAAAGTCTTGGAATCAATTAGAATCTTGGCAACCTTCCGTCTTGCGTTTAATTAAGAATGTATTAATAAAAGGAAGAATTGCTCATGCATACATATTTTCAGGTCCAAAAGGTACAGGGAAACAAGAAATAGGATATTTATTTGCAAAAAGCTTATTTTGTGAGCAGCCGATAGATGATTATAAACCTTGTGAGGAATGCTCCAATTGTAAACGCATTAATAACTATAATCATCCGGACGTACATGTAATTGAACCGGACGGTAACTCTATAAAAAAAGAGCAAATAAAATCGTTACAGTATGAATTTTCAAAGAAAAGTGTAGAGTCTGAAAGAAAATTTTATATGATTGTACATGCTGAAAAGATGACAGCAAACGCTGCGAATACCTTATTGAAATTCCTCGAGGAACCTTCAAATCTTACAACGGCTATTTTGATCACGGAAAATATTCATCAAATACTACCTACTATTCTATCGAGATGTCAAATTTTAAATTTCACTCCCCTACCAATGAAGGAAATGATTTCACAACTAATTGAAAAAGGAATTCGTCCAGAGCGGGCTCCATTATTGGCCTCGATGACGAATAGTATTGATGAAGCTGTAAATCTTGAAAAAGATGAATGGTTTGCGCAAGCTCGAAAAATAATGTTAAAATTATATGAAGTATTATCTTCTCAAAACTTGATAGATGCACTATTATATATAGAAAATGAATGGTTGAATCACTTTAAAGATCGTAAACAAATGGACCAGTCATTAGACTTATTATTATATATATATAGGGATATTCTATATATACATTTAGGTAGAGAAGAGGATGTATTATTTAAAGATCAAATAGATTATTTTCGAAATAAAGCTTTGAAAATTTCCCCGAGTGATCTTTCAAAGCAAATGACATTTATTTTGGAGGCAAAAAAGAAATTACACTCCAATATGAATGCTCAGCTTTTAATGGAACAGCTTTTTCAAAAGCTTTCTTAAGGAGGGTTCATCCTTGTATAGTGTCGTAGGTGTCCGCTTTAAAAAAGCGGGTAAAATATATTATTTCGACCCAGGAGAATTACCGGTTCAGAAAGATGATTTCGTCATCGTGGAAACGGTTCGAGGAATAGAATACGGAAAGGTTGTCACCGGAATAAAAGAAGTAGAAGAAGAAGATGTCGTTTTACCTTTAAAAAAGGTTCTTCGAATTGCAGATGAAAAAGATCGATTAATTGTTGAAGAGAACAAACAGGAAGCAAAAGAGGCTTATGAAATTTGTTCTCAAAAAGTAATAGAACATAACCTAGATATGAAATTAGTAGATGTTGAATACACCTTTGATCGAAACAAAATAATCTTTTATTTTACGGCTGATGGACGTGTAGATTTTCGTGAGCTTGTTAAAGATTTGGCGGCTATTTTTAAAACTAGAATTGAATTGAGACAAATTGGAGTAAGAGACGAGGCTAAAATGCTAGGTGGGATTGGACCTTGCGGGCGAATGCTTTGCTGTTCTACCTTCTTAGGTGATTTTGAGCCAGTTTCTATAAAAATGGCAAAAGATCAAAACTTGTCACTAAACCCAACAAAAATTTCTGGATTATGTGGACGTTTAATGTGTTGCTTAAAATATGAAAATGATGAATATGAATCAGCAAAAGAACAGTTACCTGATTTAGGAGAATATGTTGAGACTAACAACGGATTAGGAAAAGTAGTTGGATTAAATATTTTAGAAAGAGTCATTCAAATTGAGCTAATTGAACAAGAAAAGGTCGTTGAATACACACTAGATGAAATTATTGCAGAAGGTGCCGTTTCTATTCAAGCCACAGATTGACGAGGTGGAGCTTGTGAATAAAAAAGAAATTTTTGATTTTGTGAGTAATATGGAGTTAAAAATCGGTCACCTTTATCAACAATTAGGTGAATTAAAAGAACTATTAGCCGATATTCTTGAAGAAAATCATGCCTTGAAACTTGAAAATGATCATTTGCGAAAAAGATTAGATGGTGAAAGCAAAAATCAAACCAATGAAAAGAATCGGAAAAGTGAGAAAGGTTCAAGGAAACTTGTAGATATCGGTGAAGGATATGATAATTTAGCCCGCCTTTATCAAGAGGGGTTCCATATTTGTAACCTGCATTTTGGAAGTTTAAGAAAAGAAGGGGATTGCCTATTTTGCCTCTCTTTTTTAAATAAAAAGTAATCGACCTCTATTAAGTGAGGGATTGCACCAAAAAAGTTAGAGTTAAAAACTCGCTATTGGGAGCAGTACCATAGTGGACTTTTTTACTCCTTTTTTGGGGCACCTTGCGATTCAACACAGCATCTTGTAATATGAATTCAAAGACTTGTTGGACACCTAGTTGGGTGTTCTATTTTTATTTAGATAGAATGGATGGAGGAACTTATGGTACATCTTGAAGGTGATGAAAGACTAGACTATTTATTAGCAGAAAATATGAAAATTATTCAAAGCCCTAGTGCATTTGCATTTTCTTTAGATGCCGTGTTATTGGCTAAATTTACATATGTGCCAATTCAAAAAGGAAATATTATTGATTTATGTACCGGAAATGGGGTCATCCCATTGTTATTAAGTTTACGAACGAAGGGGAATATTACCGGTATAGAAATACAGGAAAAATTATATAGCATGGCGAAAAGAAGTGTAGAATATAACCATTTACAACACCGAATTTCTATTATAAAAGGAGATATTCGAAATATTGCTGATCAAATTGGTTATGGGAAGTTTGATGTAGTAACCTGTAACCCTCCTTACTTTCCAACTCCATCAAAGGCAGAAATCAATGAAAATGAACATTTAGCCATTGCAAGGCATGAAATTTTATGTACATTAGAAGATGCTATTAAGTCTAGTAGTCAGCTAGTAAAACCAGGTGGGAAAGTTTCATTTGTACATAGACCACAAAGACTTTTAGATATACTGTTGTTAATGAGAAAATATAACATAGAACCAAAGCGATTACGTTTTGTTTATCCAAAATTGAATAAAGAAGCTAATACAATTTTAGTAGAAGGAATAAAGAACGGAAATCCAGATTTAAAAGTACTTCCTCCACTTTATGTTTATGATGAAAACAATGAATATACCAAGGAAATGAAGGAAATTCTTTATGGTGGAAAATAAAATCCATTATTTTTATGTTCTAAAATGTTCTGACGGGAGTTTCTATGGTGGATATACCACACATTTATTAAAAAGAATAGAAGCTCATAATCAAGGAAAAGGGGCAAAATATACCCGTTCCCGCAGACCGATAAAGCTTATTTATTTTGAAATATATAAGCAAAAATCCTCCGCACTTCAAGCAGAATATCGATTTAAAAAGTTAAGGAGAAGAGAAAAGATTGAGTATATGAAAATAGGAGGATACCAACCATGAAGCAACAAAAAAGTTTTGAAGAAGGATATGAAAAAGGAATATTATATTTAGTGCCTACTCCAATTGGAAACTTAGAAGATATTACCTTTCGTGCAATTTCTACTTTAAAAGATGTTGATTGGATTGCTGCTGAAGATACAAGAAATACAAAAAAGCTTTGTAACTATTTTGATATCCAAACACCATTAATAAGCTATCATGAACATAATAAAGAAAAAAGTGGGAAACATATTATTCAATTATTAGAAGAAGGAAAAAAAGTTGCCATTGTTAGCGATGCTGGCATGCCGGCGATATCGGATCCTGGTTTTGATATTGTTAGTTGGGCACTTGAAAAGGATTTTAAAGTGATCTCATTACCAGGTGCAAATGCGGCATTAACTGCTTTAACAGCTTCAGGCTTACCACCACAACCTTTTTATTTTTACGGTTTTTTAAATAGGAAGAAAAAAGACCGAATCATAGAATTAGAGAAAATGAAATATATTAAAGATACAATTGTATTTTACGAAGCACCTCATAGACTCAAGGATACCACTGAAACAATATTAGAAGTATTTGGAGATAGAAAAATTGTTTTAGCTAGAGAATTAACGAAAAAATATGAAGAATATATCCGAGGTACATTGAGAGATATTATTGGTTGGATTGATGAAAATGAAGTTCGCGGTGAATTTTGTATTATCGTTGAAGGTACGATGGAAGAAGAGCAAAAAGAAGAGTGTTTTTGGGAGAACTTATCGTTAAATGAACATGTACAAACATACATAAATCAAGGTTATTCAACTAAAGAAGCAATTAAGAAAGTAGCTGCGGATAGAAACTTGTCAAAAAGAGATGTGTATCGGGAATTCCATACGAAAGAAGAATAATGTAATTTATTGAATGTATAATCACCTTCATACCAAAGGTGATTTTTTTATTTTGATCAAAACTAGTACAAATTAACTAGTACTTAGTAAAAACAATAAAAAAACTGCCATTCTCTAAAAATTATTAGATGGCAGCATAAATTAATATTTATCCATATGAACGAAGTTGTATATGGTTACCTTATTTTTTGCCGAAAGCTTTTTCAATTTCTTGCATTAGTATTTCTGCACCTTCGCGGCTTAATACTAATTTTCCATTGTTTAATGAAATATTATCGTCTGAAACTTCGCCGGTGATAACACATGTCATGTTTGGTTTATATTTCTTTAGTATGATTTTTTCATCATCAACGTAGATTTCTAAAGCATCTTTTTCTTCAATCCCTAATGTGCGACGGAGTTCGATTGGAATTACAACTCTACCAAGTTCGTCAACTTTTCTAACAATACCCGTTGATTTCATTAATGTTACTCCTCTCCCTATCATATTTTTATTGGTAATTATTCTTCGTCATTATTCGACATATTTCTGCATAATTAAATAATACCAACGTTTCCCATATACGTCAATAATTTTATTTTCCCAACTTTTTTAAATTTTAAACATGATTTTAATAGAATATAAATTTAAATTTGTAATAGCACGAACGCAGAAATAATGGAAAATTGAGAGAGAAAAAATATTTTTCGACAAAAAAGCAAGAAACCATCTATTTTTGTCGAATAATTGATAACGTAACTTGCTATAATAAATTATTCTTTTTATTATTGTAGATTATGAGGGTAATTGGAAAAGTTGTAAGATTTTCCTTATAAGTTTTGTTAGAGGTAAGACGGTGGACTTAAATTTTAACAATCACTTGTCAAAAGATGAAGAAATAATGTATGAACATTGTGAATAGAGGTTACGATTGTTTATAATATTTATAATATAATAAGAAGGTTTTACTACGGAGGTAAAAAAGATGGAAGAAAAATTAAAGACCTTTTACATAACAACACCGATTTATTATCCAAGCGGGAATTTACATATTGGCCATGCCTACACTACTGTTGCTGGGGATGCAATGTCTCGGTATAAACGTTTACGTGGATATGATGTAATGTTTTTAACAGGAACGGATGAACATGGTCAGAAAATTCAACGAAAAGCAGAAGAAAAAGGGGTTACCCCACAAGAATATGTGGACGATATTGTTTCTGGAATAAAAAAATTATGGGATAAATTAGATATATCATATAATGATTTCATTCGTACAACTGAAGATCGCCATAAAAAAGTAGTTGAAAAAATCTTTAAAAAATTACTAGACTCTGGTGATATTTATTTGGATGTATATGAAGGATGGTATTGTACACCTTGTGAATCGTTTTTCACTGAACGTCAACTTGAGAATGGAAATTGTCCTGATTGCGGTCGACCGGTAGAAAAGGTAAAAGAAGAATCATACTTCTTCAAAATGAGTAAATATGTGGATCGATTATTAAAATTCTATGAAGAGAATCCACAATTTATCCAACCAGAATCAAGAAAAAATGAAATGATTAACAATTTTATAAAACCTGGATTAGAGGACTTAGCGGTTTCGCGAACAACTTTTGATTGGGGGATCAAAGTTCCGGGGGATCCTAAACATGTGATCTATGTTTGGATAGATGCGCTTTCCAATTACATTACGGCTTTAGGGTATGGAACAGAAGATGATTCTAAATACTTAAAATATTGGCCAGCTGATGTACACCTTGTAGGAAAAGAGATTGTTCGATTCCATACTATTTATTGGCCAATAATGTTAATGGCCCTAGACTTACCTTTACCTAAAAAAGTATTTGCGCACGGTTGGTTATTAATGAAAGATGGAAAAATGTCTAAATCGAAAGGGAATGTCGTAGATCCTGTAACATTAATTGACCGTTACGGACTAGATGCATTACGGTATTATCTATTAAGAGAAGTACCTTTTGGTGCAGATGGCGTATTTACACCAGAAGGTTTTATCGAGCGAATCAACTATGATTTGGCTAATGATTTAGGAAATTTATTAAATCGAACCATTGCCATGATTGAAAAATATTTTGATGGTACGATTCCAACATATCAAGGATCCAACGGTGAGTTTGATAAACAGCTTTTAGAAATGAACAAAACAACGGTGCATAAATATGAAGAGGCCATGGAAAAAATGGAATTTTCAGTTGCTTTAACTGCTCTATGGCAGCTAGTGAGCAGAACGAATAAATATATTGATGAAACTCAACCTTGGGTATTAGCAAAAGATGAATCAAAACGTGAAGAATTAGGAAATGTTATGGTTCATTTAGCTGAATCTTTAAGATTTATCGCTGTATTATTACAACCGTTTTTAACGCAAACACCAAAGAAAATATTTAGTCAATTAAATATAACAGATCCTTATCTTCAGTCTTGGGAAAGTTTAGAAACATTTGGATTAATTCCATCAGGAACAAAGGTCGTAAAAGGTGATCCATTATTCCCACGTTTAGAACTTGAAGAAGAAGTACAGTATATAAAAGAAAAAATGAAAGGGAATTCTCAAGAATCAAACGAAAAGAAAAAGGAATCAACGGGAGAAGAAGGAAAACAACCGGAAATTTCCATTGATGATTTTATGAAGGTTGATATGCGAGTGGCATTAGTAGAGCATGCAGAACCAGTTAAAAATGCTGATAAATTATTAAAGTTAAAGCTCGATTTAGGATATGAAAAAAGACAAGTGGTTTCGGGAATTGCTAAACATTATAAACCAGAAGAGTTAATTGGCAAAAAGGTTATTTGTATAACGAACTTAAAACCTGTAAAACTACGTGGAGAACTATCTCAAGGTATGATTTTAGCAGGTGAAAAAGATGGTATACTTTCTTTGGCAACAGTAGATGAGAAATTGCCTTTAGGAGCAAAGGTTAAATAATGAATGGTTAATAATATGAAGCTCAATCTCCACTTGAGATTGAGCTATTCTATGTTTAGTAAAGGAGAAGATCAAATGCTTTTCGATACACATACACACTTAAATGCAGAACAATATAAAGAAGACATGAAAGAAGTGATTCAGCGGGCAAAACAAGAAGGAATTAGTTATATGGCTGTTGTTGGATTTGATCGACCAACGATTTCTAAGGCCATTGAAATTGCAGAAAAATATTCTTTTATTTATGCAATTGTTGGATGGCATCCAGTAGATGCTATTGATATGACAGAAGAAGATTTGCTTTGGATTGAACAATTAGCAAGTCATCCAAAAGTTGTCGCATTAGGTGAGATGGGACTCGATTATTATTGGGACAAATCTCCAAAAGACATCCAAAAAGACGTGTTCCGGAAACAAATCCGATTAGCGAAAAAAGTAAAGCTTCCGATAGTTATCCATAACAGGGATGCTACAGAGGATATAGTAACAATCTTAAAGGAAGAAAATGCTTCGGAAGTTGGAGGAATCATGCACTGTTTTAGCGGAAGTCCCGAGATTGCAAAAGAGTGTATAAAAATGAACTTTTATATTTCTTTAGGTGGTCCTGTTACTTTTAAGAATGCTAAAAAGCCAAAAGAAGTAGCAAAAGAAGTTCCGCTAGATAAGCTGTTAATAGAAACAGATTGTCCTTACTTAACACCGCACCCTTATCGTGGAAAAAGAAATGAACCTGCTTATGTAAAACTAGTAGCAGAAGAAATTGCGATGATTAAAGGGATTTCGCTGGAAGAATTAGCAAAAACTACTACTGAAAATGCAAAAAAATTATTCGGCATAAAATAATAATAATTATGTCAAATGGTTAAGAATTTTGTTGAAAGTTAACAAGTTTCTAGCTTGTTTTACATTACTCTCCCTTCTCCAAAATATGGTTGTCGATAACTTTTCCTTTCTTTTTTAAAGGATATAGTTCATAATAAATGATACCTTGCGGGATTAAAAGGTTGACAGCCGTCTAGTAGTCCTTTATAATCTCTCCGAGGAGAAGAGGAGGAATTTCATGATAATAAAAAGCATGAAAACCCTGTTTTCTAGGCCAATGAGCAGAAAAAGGCTGTCTGTTTTAGTTGCAAGTTTAATAGTTTTATTGACTGCAACATCTTTTTTCATTTATGAAGGAACAAAGAAAACAGTCACAGTTACACTAGATGGAGAAGTAAAGGTTATAAAAACTCATGCAGATACAGTTAAAGATTTATTAAAAGATTTAAATATTAAAACTCGCTCAGAGGACTATGTGGTTCCCGCATTAAGTGAAAAGATAAAGAATGATATGAAGGTTGTTTGGGAACCTGCAAAACAGGTAACTATTACAATTGATGGTAAGGAAAGTAAGTATTGGACTACAGCAAATACTGTAGGAGAATTTTTAAAAGAACAGAATATTGTTGTTGAAGAACATGATAAGCTAAATGTTGAACAAGATTCTAAAATTAAAAACGACCTAATCATCACCCTAGAAAAAGCATTCAGTATCAAACTTGTAGATGGTGGTAAAGAAAAACAGGTATTAACCACTTCGACTACTGTCGCTGACTTTTTAAAGCAACAAGGAATCAAACTCAACGATTTAGATAAGGTTGAGCCTAAATTAAAGGAAAAAATACAAAAAGATTCTGTCGTCAATATCATCCGAGTTGAAAAAGTCACCGATGTAGTGGAAGAAACGATTAATTTTGCTGTTGAAAATCGTAATGATCATACACTAGCTAAAGGATCGCAAAAAGTTATTCAGCAAGGTGAAAAGGGCCTTAAAAAGAAAGAGTTTGAAGTAATTTTAGAAAATGGTAAAGAAGTTTCTAGAAAATTAATTAAAGAAGAAGTAGTTAAAAATTCTAAAACAAAAATTGTAGCGATTGGTACGAAAGAAATACTTCAAACGACTTCTCGTGGAGATCAAATAGTTAATGAATTTTATGCAGAAGCTACTGCATACACAGCTTATTGTAATGGTTGTAATGGATATACTGCCACGGGAATTGATTTGAGAGCAAATCCGAATATGAAGGTGATTGCTGTTGACCCATCTGTAATCCCGTTAGGAACTAAAGTTTGGGTAGAAGGATATGGTTATGCCATTGCGGCAGATACGGGTAAAAATATTAAAGGGAAGAGAATTGATTTATTTTTCCCAACTAAAACGGATGCTTATCGTTGGGGGAGAAAAACGGTTAAGATAAGAATATTAAAATAAAAAATGGGTGCAGAGGAATTTTTTCCTCTGCCTTTTTATGTTGGAGAAGAGGACGTTTATACAAAAAGGAAAATGAATTATACTAATTGTACAATTTCAGAAACCTTTTTGTATCCTTTTATATATTAGACGAAACAATTGTAAAAAGGTTGCAATATTTTTTATAAAATAGGAGGAAATATGAAGATTAAAGAAATTATAGTTGTAGAAGGTAAAGATGATACAGTAGCGATAAAAAGAGCGGTTGATGCTGATACAATAGAAACAAATGGATCCGCCATAAATGAAGAAACCATCAACAAGATTCGATTGGCGCAAAAAAAAAGAGGAGTAATAATTTTTACAGATCCAGATTTTCCAGGAGAAAAAATTCGAAAACAAATTTCAGAAAAAGTCCCCGGCTGCATCCATGCATTTTTACCAAAGCATTCGGCTAGGCCAAAGTCTGGTAAGGGAATTGGTGTTGAACATGCAAGTCCAGAAGATATAAGAGAAGCGTTGAAATGTGCTCATGTAATGAATGAAGAATCAAGTGAGGAAATTACGGTAGATGAATTAATGAAATATGGATTACTTGGTGGTGAAGGGGCGAAGGCAAGAAGAGAACGATTAGGAGAAATTTTAAAAATTGGATATGCCAATGGTAAACAGTTACATAAACGATTAATGATGTTTCAAATATCCAAAAGTTCTTTTCTATCTGCAATTAAACAAATGAATCAGGAGGATTATTATGAATAAAGATATTGCTACTCCCATAAGAACGAGGGCAATTTTAGAGAAGTACGGTTTTTCTTTTAAAAAAAGTTTAGGACAAAATTTCTTAATCGATACAAATATTTTGAGGAAAATCGTTGACAGTGCCAACATTAACACTCAGACGGGCGTCATTGAAATTGGTCCAGGTATCGGTGCATTAACAGAACAACTTGCAAAACAAGCAAAAAAAGTTATTTCATTTGAGATTGATCAAAGGTTAATTCCGATATTAAATGAAACTCTTGCCCCGTATCCAAACGTAAAAATTATCCCTGAAGATATATTAAAAGCAGATGTTCGTAATGCCATTGAAGAAGAATTAGCCGAAGTGGAAAAAATTATGGTGGTCGCTAATTTACCATATTATATAACGACACCAATAATTATGAAGTTGCTTGAAGAACAATTGCCTATCAGCGGGCTGGTTATGATGTTGCAAAAAGAAGTAGCTGATCGAATGAGTGCAAAGCCTGGTACGAAAAACTACGGATCTTTATCAATTGCTGTACAATATTATACTAAAGCAGAAATTGTGATGACCGTACCAAAAACCGTTTTTGTTCCACAACCAAATGTTGATTCAGCCGTCATAAAATTGACTATGAGAGAACAACCTTTAGTAAAAGTTATAAACGAAGACTTTTTCTTCTTTATTACGAAATCATGTTTTGCACAAAGGAGAAAAACCCTTTTAAATAATTTAACTAGCCAACTTCCTAAAGGGAAAGAAAAAAAAGATACGATATTAAAAATATTAAACGATTTGGATATTGACCCTGTAAGGCGTGGAGAATCATTAACTATTGAGGAGTTTGCGAAATTAAGTAATGAGTTGTACCCTTATTTTTCTTAATCGATATAGACCTATATGCACCTCATCAAGGTGCTTTTTTTTATACTTTTCTTAAAGTAACCACTCCGTGAATAATTGCATAGCCTATGAAAGAATAGTTGCTTTAGAAATAGAAAATCATGGAGAGGGTACCATGGGGATAGAGATTAATCAAATAGTCGGAAGACGATCTTATAATTGTGACCTTGCTTTTAGAGTCATTGATATATTTGAGGAAAATGGCGAAAAAATAGCCATCTTATATGGTGAAGATATTCGGTTAATTGCAGATGCTCCTTTTTCTGATTTAGTAGAGCTTGACTCCCGGTCAATGAAAAAAATACTTGAACCATACCAAGAACTCGAGCAACAATCTTATCATCTATTTAGACAAGAAATAAATATGTTAAAGGAAAAACGGGAATATGAGGCAACAAGTGGATATAGTTCGGACCATGTATATTTTCATATACCGGGACGTGTGTTGCACATGGATGGGGATCCGGCATATTTAAAAAAATGCTTACAATTATATGAAAAAATTGGGGTACCTGTTATAGGCATTCATTGTGAAGAGGAAGAAATGCCTTACAGAGTAGGGTTTTATATTGAAAAATACAGACCAGACATTTTAGTAATAACAGGACATGATTCATATTCAAAATCAAAAGGTAAAAAATCTGATTTAAATGCATATCGCCATTCTAAGCATTTCGTAATGACAGTTAAAGAGGTTAGAAAGCTATACCCTAATCGCGATCAGTTAATTATTTTCGCAGGTGCATGTCAATCTCATTTTGAATCGTTAATCCAAGCAGGTGCTAATTTTGCAAGCTCTCCTTGGAGAGTAAACATCCATGCACTAGATCCCGTTTATATTGTTGCTAAAATTAGTTTTACACCGTTCACAGAAAGAATTCATGTTTGGGATATATTACGCAATACTTTGACTGGAGAAAAGGGTATAGGAGGAATTGAAACAAAAGGTTTACTTAGGATCGGTATGCCATTTATTCCAAGTGTAGATGATGATGAATGATTTGACACTGAAAATAGTGTCTTTTTTTCTTATTTCAGAAAAAAATACATATTATAGGAAAAATTCGGGAAGGCTATTTTTGTAGAAAAAAGTCAGATTTTATTATGCAAAAAAGATTGACAAACAAATTACTTGGCTGATATAATTTATATTTTTATTTGACTAATGGAAGGAAACCTGTTATACTAAATATTAGTGAGGTGGACCGATATGCCAAATAAATTAGCCGATATTAAAAAAACACTTGATTCCAATTTAGGAAAAAGATTATTGTTAAAAGCTAATGGCGGACGTAGAAAAACAATCGAACGTACCGGTATTTTAGCTGAAACTTATCCATCTGTTTTTGTTGTTGAACTTGATCAAGATGAGAATGCTTTTGAAAGAGTATCATACAGCTATGCAGATGTTTTAACACAAACGGTTCAACTAACGTTTTATGATGACACAAATGGAAATGTTGCTATAGCTCGGCAGTAGACAAATAGGTGTTTACTGCTTTTTTATTGTTTAGGAAAAATATCATTTACTACTTTTCTAAGGATAGCTCCGGTTCCTCTAACGCAAGAACAATTCCCCATGATTAATTTTTTCCGTGTTTCTTATTTATAAGCGAGAACACGCGTTTATACGAGGCTCAAATGTGTCTTATGGTTCTTTATACATAAAATGATGGCATTAGAGGACAATAAAAATGTCACAACATGAGAAAGGGGATGTTGCGTTTGGGCAGAAGAAAAGGGGTAATGTCTGATCAATTGAAAGAAGAAATTGCTAAAGAGCTTGGATTTTATGATGTTGTGCAAAAAGAAGGATGGGGCGGAATTCGTGCTAGAGATGCAGGAAATATGGTTAAACGCGCCATTGAAATAGCAGAAGAACAACTTGCCAAGCGAAAATAGCGTTACCCGTGCTCAATACAATAAGGAAATTCATGTTGTGACCCGAGGCTTTTCGCCTCGGTTTTTTCTTTTTCAATTAGGTAGAAGAATAAAAGAAATGACACTTGAAAATATTGAAGATGTAGTATATCAATAAATAAGATTTATTATATGATAGAATAGGACAAAATTATACATAATAGTTAAAAGTAGGTGGATGAGTTGAAAGTTCACGTAAAAGCTCCTGCAAAGATAAATTTAACATTAGATGTGCTTGGAAAAAGAGATGATGGTTATCACGAAGTAGAAATGGTTATGACAACCGTCGACTTGGCAGACCGAATTGAAATTACGGATAAGAAAGAAAATTCTATTTCGATATTATCCCATAATCGTTTTGTACCGGATGATGAAAGAAATTTAGCATATAAAGCAGCTAGTTTATTAAAACAAAAATTTAATATCCAAACAGGTGTTAACATTAAAATTGAGAAAAATATCCCTGTCGCTGCAGGATTAGCAGGGGGAAGCAGTGATGCTGCTGCCACTTTAAAAGGGTTAAATCAACTATGGAATTTAGGTTTAACGATTAATGAGTTGGCACAAATTGGAGCGGAAATAGGATCAGATGTAAGCTTTTGTGTATATGGTGGGACTGCTTTAGCAAAAGGAAGGGGAGAAATTATACAGCCTTTACCTGCACCACCAAAATGCTGGGTAATTTTGGCGAAGCCTTCAATTGGAGTGTCAACTTCAGAAGTTTACGGTAAGTTGGATCTCTCAGGGTTAGTTCATCCAGATACAAAAAAAATGATTGAGGCTATAAAAACTCGTAATTATGAACAAATGTGTGAAAATCTTGGAAATGTGTTAGAAAGTGTAACATTAAATTTGTATCCGGAAGTGAAACAAATAAAATCATATATGAAACGATTTGGTGCTGATGCCGTTTTAATGAGTGGGAGCGGTCCTACCGTTTTCGGACTTGTTAGATATGATTCAAGATTACAAAGGATTTATAACGGTTTAAGAGGTTTTTGTAATCAAGTCTATGCGGTAAGACTGTTGGGAGATTGAGGCTTGTATAAAACCGTACATTATTGTAATATTTATAAAAAATATTCGGTTTTAGGAGGTGAGTCGTATGAAAGTAAAAAGAAGTGAACGTTTATTAGATATGATTCATTATTTGCAGAGTCGGCCAAATGAATTAGTCCCGTTAAACTATTTTTCTGAAAAATTCCAAGCTGCAAAATCTTCTATTAGTGAGGATTTAACAATATTAAAGAATTTTTTTGAAAAAGAAGGAACCGGAACTTTACATACAGTTGCGGGAGCATCTGGTGGAGTCAAATACATAGTTAAGATGAATGATGAACAAGCGAAGAAAATTATTCAAGAACTTTGTGAATATATTGCTAAACCAGATCGGCTTCTTCCAGGCGGGTATTTATATATGGCAGATATCGTAGGCAACCCGAGAATCATGAATAATGTAGGAAAATTATTTGCTACCAAATATGCAAATCATAAAATTGATGCCGTAATGACAGTGGCAACAAAAGGAATTCCATTAGCATTTTCTACTGCTAGCTATCTAAATGTACCAGTGGTCATCGTCCGAAGAGACAGTAAAGTTACGGAGGGGTCGACTGTAAGTATAAACTACGTTTCAGGCTCATCTAAACGAATACAATCGATGGTATTAGCAAAAAGGAGCTTAAAAGAAGGTTCGAATGTATTAATCGTTGATGATTTTATGAAAGCCGGAGGAACGATCAACGGAATGATTAATCTTCTAGAAGAATTTAATGCAAAAACTGCGGGAATCGCTGTATTAGTAGAGGCAGAAAAAACTGAGGAACGTCTAGTTGACAATTATATATCGTTAGTTCGATTATCTGATGTTGATATGAAGGAAAAACAGATTCAGGTTTATGAAGGTAATTATTTTTCTTTATAAATAATGGGAGGGAAAGGAAATGAAATATATTAAAACAAATAAGGCTCCTCAAGCTATTGGACCTTATGAACAAGCGATTGTAGTTAACAATATGGTGTATACTTCTGGTCAAATACCATTAAAGCCAAACGGGGAATTAGTCAATGGAAGCATTCAAGAACAAACACACCAAGTATTTAAAAATTTAGAAGCAATATTGAAAGAAGCGGGTTCTTCACTAGAAACAGTTGTAAAAGTCACAGTATTTTTGAAAAACATGGATCAATTCCAAGAAATGAATGAAGTTTATGCCCAATATTTTGATACACATAAACCTGCACGATCATGCATTGAAGTTAGTAGACTTCCAAAAGATGTATTAATAGAAATCGAAGTAGTAGCATTAGTAAAAAATTAATAAAAGTTGCTTTGTAATCTTTTGGTTGCAAAGCATTTTTTATTTATTGAATATTTTTTGAAAAAACGACTAATTTTTCAAAAAAATTTTAAGATTTTAGAAGGATTATAGAAAGCCGTGTTGAATTATAAAAAAGCAAAGACCATTTTGAATTAAAGGTGGTGAACATAATGGAAGTTACAGACGTAAGATTACGCCGCGTGAATACTGATGGACGAATGAGAGCAATTGCCTCAATTACTCTTGATAATGAATTTGTCGTTCATGATATTCGCGTAATCGATGGCAATAATGGTTTGTTTGTTGCTATGCCTAGCAAACGTACTCCAGACGGAGAATTCCGTGACATTGCACACCCAATTAACTCTAACACTAGAGGGAAAATTCAAGATGCAGTATTAGCGGAGTATCATCGTTTAGGAGAACAAGAGGTAGAATTAGAAGAAGCTGGAGCATCCTAATCGTTTTGAAAAAACACCCGAGAGCCTACTTTATAAATGATAGGCTCTTTTTTATTCCATAAATTATATCAATTACCCTTTGTCCTTTTATTTTGGAATGGACAAAGGGTTTATTTATGATTCCTCCCAACATTTTCCTTCTATTACTTTCATTCCCATGTTTAACAATATAAAAAAATGTGTACTTTTTTGTCCTTCCTTGAAATACACCAGTAATTAAGATATATTTTATATGGATAATTAGACAGATATATGGAGGATATTATGTCAAATCTCTTTTCAATCATTTTAGCTGCCGGACAAGGGACTAGAATGAAATCAAAATTATATAAAGTTTTACATCCGGTGTGCGGAAAACCAATGGTCCAACATGTTGTCGATCAAGTTTCGCGACTCAAAATGGAACAAATAGTAACAGTAGTTGGATATGGTGCGGAAAAAGTAAAAGAGCAATTAGATGGACAAACCACATTCGTATTGCAAGAAGAACAATTAGGTACAGCTCATGCCGTTTTGCAAGCAAAATCACTTCTCGGTAATAAGGAAGGTATTACACTGGTCGTTTGTGGTGACACACCACTTATAAGAGCAGAAACAATGCAAGCATTAATTGACTTACATGAAAAGTCTAATGCTAAAGCCACCATTCTTACTGCTTTTGCAAATGATCCAACAGGATATGGACGTATTATTCGCAATGAAGAAGGTTTGGTTAGTAGAATTGTGGAGCATAAAGATGCTACAGAGGAAGAGAAAAAGGTAAAAGAAATCAACACAGGCACATATTGTTTTGATAATTTAGCAATGTTCCAAGCGTTAGAAAAGGTTTCTAATGATAATGCTCAAGGAGAGTATTATTTACCAGACGTCATTGAAATTCTCAAGTCTGAAGGTCAAATAATAGCCGCATATCAGACGAATCAAATGGATGAAACGTTAGGCGTAAATGATCGGGTAGCATTAGCGGAAGCGGAAAAAATAATGAGACGGAGAATAAATGAATCCCTTATGAAAGAAGGGGTAACCATTATCGATCCGGAACACACATACATTGATAATGATGTCATCATTGGTCAAGATACGATTATTTACCCAGGTACAATTATTAAAGGTAAAACTATTATTGGATCTGAGTGTGAAATAGGTCCGAATAGTGAAATTCATGACTGTAAAATTGGCGATCGGACAAAAATTAAACAATCAGTAGCTTCTAATTCGGAAATCGGATCAGATGTCAATATTGGACCGTTTGCACATATCAGACCAGAGACTTCTATTGGAAATGAAGTGAAAATTGGTAACTTTGTTGAATTAAAAAAATCTCAATTTGGAGATAGGAGTAAGGCATCTCATTTAAGTTATATTGGCGATGCTCAAGTTGGAACCGATGTGAATATCGGTTGCGGTTCGATAACAGTTAATTATGATGGGAAAAATAAGCATTTAACAAAGATTGAGGACGGTGCCTTTATCGGTTGTAACTCTAATTTGGTAGCTCCTTTAACAATAGGAAAAGGTGCTTATGTAGCAGCTGGTTCAACGATTACAACGGACGTCCCGGGTGAAGCGCTATCCATTGCTCGTGCCCGTCAAGTTAATAAAGAAGACTATGTGAAAAAGTTAAAACTAAAATAAAATGGGGGTACTTTCATGTCTAGACCTTATTCAAATTCCAATTTAAAAGTATTTTCGTTAAATTCAAACCGAGCGTTAGCTGAAGAAATTGCAAGTAATATAGGGGTAAGCCTAGGGAAATGTTCCGTATCAACATTTAGTGATGGAGAAATTCAAATTAATATTGAAGAAAGTATTCGCGGATGTGACGTGTTTGTTATTCAATCAACAAGTTCCCCAGTTAATAATTATATAATGGAATTGTTAATCATGATTGATGCATTAAAACGAGCTTCTGCTAAAACCATTAATATTGTGATTCCTTATTATGGATATGCTCGTCAAGATCGTAAAGCACGTGCAAGAGAACCAATTACAGCTAAACTAGTAGCTAATTTACTTGAGACAGCAGGCGCAACAAGAGTGATTAGTCTTGATTTACATGCTCCTCAAATTCAAGGATTTTTTGATATTCCTATCGATCATCTTATGGGTGTTCCAATTTTAGCTGATTATTTTGCTCAAAAAGAATTTAATGAGGATATTGTTATTGTATCTCCAGATCACGGCGGAGTTACGAGAGCTCGAAAAATGGCTGAACGCTTAAAAGCACCTATTGCAATCATTGATAAAAGAAGACCGAAGCCTAATGTAGCTGAAGTAATGAATATTGTTGGTAATATTGAAGGAAAAATTGCCATTCTTATTGATGATATTATTGATACTGCAGGAACGATTACTTTAGCAGCAAACGCTTTAGTGGAAAATGGAGCGAAGGAAGTTTATGCTTGCTGTACGCATCCAGTCTTATCAGGTCCTGCTATTGAGAGAATATCAAACTCAAAAATTAAAGAATTAGTTGTAACAAATACAATTGCTTTACCTGAAGAAAAACGAATTGATAAAATTGTTCAACTTTCAGTAGCTTCTTTACTAGGTGAGGCTATTATTCGTGTATATGAAAATCAGTCAGTAAGTACATTATTCAATTAAAATGTTTAGATTGCCAACCTTTTGGGAACTTTGTTAATAGTACTATCTCAAAGGGAAGGTGAGCTAAATGGCATCGGTTCTTACTGCAAACGAACGTACAGATTTTAAACGATCTACTATTCGGAAGCTCCGTGAAGATGGTGAAGTACCTGCTATTGTTTATGGAAAAGATAAAGAAAGTACACCCATTTATATAAATGGCGCTGATTTTTTAAAAACCATGCGTGATGTCGGAAGACACGGTGTTTTGACTCTTGATATTAATGGGAAGAAAGAACAGGTTATTTTAAGTAGTTATCAAGAAGATCCGATTAAAAAAGCAATATTACATGCTGATTTTTTTGTTGTGGATAAAGATACAAAAGTACAAGCGGAAGTTAGAATCAACCTAGTCGGTGAGCCATTGGGCGTTAAAGACGGTGGGGTCCTGCAACAAGCAATGCATGATCTTTCCATAACGGCTATAGCAACTGATATCCCACCATCCTTCGATATCGATGTTACCCATTTGCAAGTGGGAGACACGATTACAGTTGGTGATATTAAGGGGACAATTTCTGCAGAGATTCATCATGATGATGAACAAGTAATTGCCTCTATCTTACCTCCAAAACAGGAAGAGGAAATAAATACAGGTGAAGAGCAAGAACCTGGTATTCCTGAAAATGAGGAAGGCCGGGAAACAAAAGCAAGTGAGGAATCTTAACAGACGTAACCAATACTGGTTACGTCTTTTGGCTATCATACGTATATTAAAGAAAGGGAATGGGTCATGAAACTAATTGTTGGACTCGGAAATCCGGGGAATGAATATGTAAAAACAAGACATAATATTGGATTTGAAGTGATCGATAAACTTTCACATGAAACATCTATACCATTAAATGAATCAAAGTTTAAATCTATATTTGGAAAAGGCATAATTAACGGCGAAAAGGTTATTATTATGAAACCGTTAACATATATGAATTTATCAGGAGAGGCTATAAGACCTTTAATGAATTACTATGATATTGCAGTTGAGGATCTACTTGTTATCTATGATGATTTAGATTTACCAGTAGGAAAAATTCGGTTAAGACAAAAAGGTAGTGCTGGTGGTCATAACGGTATTAAATCAACGATTGCCCATCTTGGAACAAATTCATTTAATCGAATTCGTATAGGTATAGATCGACCTAAAGGAGATATGCCTATACCAAATTATGTTCTTGGGAGATTTTCCAATGATGAATGGTTGATAATGGAGGAAGTTATAGATAAATGTGTTAATGCTTGCAAACTCTGGATGGAAAAACCATTTCTAGAGGTCATGAATGTTTATAATCAATCATAAAATACAGGCAAATAAGTAAACAAAGGAATAACATTTCCCAAAAGCGATAATACTAACGATACAAATACTTTTGGGAGTGATTTTATTGGCCCTTCATTATTTTTGTCGACATTGTGGGGTTAAAATAGGTTCAATTGAACAAACGTATGTGGACGCCGAAAAATTAGGATTTCATAAACTATCAGAATCTGATAGGATGGAAATGATTTCCTATGAACCTACTGGTGATATTCATATAAAATCTATATGTGAAGATTGTCAGGAATCATTAGAAAAAAATCCGGATTATCATCAGTATGATTTTATTATCCACTAGCTTTGGACCACTCCAAAGCGTTTTTCTGTTGGAATGATAATAAATTTTGATAGATTTTTGGATCGTGCGTTTGTATAGAGGGGAGGGCATTATGGACGGATTAATCAATGAAATAATAAAAAAAGATGATATCCAAAGTATTACCAATGGAATTCAGGAAGGACTTAAAGAACAATTAGTGAGCGGATTAAGCGGGTCCAGTCGCTCTTTGTTTGTTTCTACATTATATAAAAAATTAAATGAGTCAATCGTTGTTGTAACTCATAATTTATTGCAAGCTCAAAAAATTTATGAAGATTGTATTCAGTTAATCAACGAAGAAGAAGTGTATTTATATCCCTCAAATGAATTAATAGCAGCGGAAATGAGCATCGCTAGCCCGGAATTGAGAGCTCAACGAATAGAAACGCTAAATATTCTTAGTCGGAATAAAAAAGGAATTATTATAGCTCCTGTAGCTGGCCTACGAAAATTGTTACCACCAATGGAGTTATGGAAAAAATATCAATTACACCTAAAACTAGGCGATCAAATTGATTTAAATGTATTTTTGAACAACATTATTCGCATGGGTTATTCACGTGTTGAAATGGTTTCAACTCCTGGAGAATTTAGTATTCGTGGAGGAATTATTGACATTTATCCTTTAACAGAACCTAATCCGCTTCGTATAGAATTATTTGATGATGAAATCGATTCCATTAGAACTTTCTTTGTTGATAATCAAAGGTCGATAGATAAATTGGAAGAAATTTGGATAGGACCTGCTTCTGAAATAATCTTAGAATCGGAACATTATCATCAAGCAACAGAGAAATTGGAAAGTAAATTAGGTGAAAGTTTAAAAAAAATTGAAAATGAACAAATAAAGCAATTGTTGACCATTCATATTCGCCAAGAGTTAGAACAATTAAAAAATGAACAGAAGCCAGAACAACTCTTTAAATATCTATCTATTTTATATGAAAAACCTGCAAGTTTACTAGATTATGTTCCTCAATCATCGATTATTTGTATAGATGAAATTAGCAGAGTCAATGAAATTCGAGCATCTTTAGAAAAAGAGGAAGCAGAGTGGGAAACAAGTTTGTTGAGTGAAGGAAAAATCGTTCATGATTTAATAATATCGCATGATCTTCAATCCTTATTAAATCATACAAAACATCCATTGTTGTACTTTTCACTTTTTTTGCGACATGTTCCTAATACTAATCCGCAAAATATTATCAATATTTCTTGCAAACAAATGCAAAATTTCCATGGACAAATGCATGTGCTAAAAGCAGAATTGGAAAGATGGAAAAAGGCAAATTACACTATAATATTTTTGGGAGAAAATGAAGAACGGGTAGATCGAATAGAACGAGTTTTAAATGATTATCAAATAGATGTTGTAGTAAATAAAAACAGCGATCAAATTCTCTCCAAAAAAAATCAAATATTTCAAGGTTCGTTGCAGAACGGGTTTGAAATGCCTATGTATCGCTTGGCTGTTATAACAGAAGGAGAGTTGTTCCATAAGCGAGCAAAAAGAACTAAACATCGACAAAAATTATCTAACGCAGAACGGATCAAAAGTTATTCTGAACTTAGTGTTGGAGACTATGTCGTACACGTTAATCACGGCATAGGAAAATATTTAGGTATTGAAACATTAGAAATAAATGGTGTCCATAAAGATTATTTACACATTCGATATCAAGGCGATGATAAATTATACGTTCCAATCGATCAAATTCATTTAGTTCAAAAATATGTTGGATCAGAAGGAAAAGAGCCTAAAGTTTATAAACTTGGTGGTAGCGAATGGAAACGAGTGAAAAAGAAAGTAGAAAATTCTGTTAAAGATATTGCAGAAGATTTAATCAAGTTGTATGCAGAGCGAGAAGCATCTGTTGGTTTTGCTTTTTCTCCTGATAATGAGTTAATGAAAGAATTTGAAGCAGCATTTCCGTATAAAGAAACAGAAGATCAACTCCGCTCCATTCGTGAAATTAAACGTGATATGGAAAGGCCTCGACCAATGGATCGACTATTATGTGGAGACGTTGGATATGGTAAAACAGAAGTGGCTTTACGTGCTGCTTTTAAAGCAATAATGGATGGGAAACAGGTTGCTTTTTTAGTCCCTACTACCATTCTTGCACAACAACATTTTGAAACGATGCGTGAAAGATTTCAAGATTATCCTATTAAAATAGGCTTATTAAGCCGTTTTAGAACTAGAAAAGAACAACAGGAAACAATCAAAGGTTTAAAAGCAGGAACAGTTGATATTGTTGTAGGAACTCACCGATTATTATCTAAAGATGTTCAATTTCATGATTTAGGTCTATTAATTATTGATGAAGAACAACGTTTTGGAGTTTCTCATAAAGAAAAAATTAAACAAATGAAGACAAATATTGATGTTCTTACCTTAACGGCAACACCAATCCCAAGAACACTCCATATGTCTATGCTTGGAGTAAGGGATTTATCAGTGATAGAAACTCCACCTGAAAATAGATTTCCTGTACAAACATATGTTATGGAGTATAACGGTTCTTTAGTAAAAGAAGCGATTGAAAGGGAACTTGCTAGAGACGGTCAAGTGTATTTTCTTTATAACAGAGTGGAAGATATTGAACGAAAAGCAGAAGAAATATCAATGCTAGTTCCTGATGCCAGAGTGGCATATGCTCATGGTCAAATGTCAGAAACAGAATTAGAAGGAATAATTTTAGCATTTTTGGATGGAGAATATGATGTATTAGTAAGTACGACCATTATTGAAACAGGTGTCGATATTCCAAATGTTAACACATTAATTGTCTATGATGCTGATCGCATGGGTTTATCGCAGCTTTATCAATTGCGAGGCCGTGTAGGTCGTTCTAACAGAATTGCATATGCATATTTTACGTATAGGAAAGATAAGGTCTTAACAGAAGTAGCGGAAAAACGACTTCAAGCAATTAAAGAATTTACTGAACTTGGTTCTGGTTTTAAAATCGCCATGAGAGATTTATCCATACGTGGTGCTGGTAATATTTTAGGGGCAAAACAACATGGATTTATTGACTCTGTTGGATTTGATTTATATTCTCAAATGTTGAAGGATGCCATCGAAGAAAGAAAAGGAGAAAAGAAGGAAGAGAAAAACGAGAGTATTGAAATTGATTTGGAAGTAGATGCATATATTCCTGAATCATATATTAATGATGGATACCAAAAAATTGAGATGTATAAACGATTCCGTGGAATTACTTCATTTGAAGAAATAGAGGAACTACAAGAAGAAATGATTGATCGATTTGGTGATTATCCAGAAGAAGTTGCTTATTTATTTTTAATTACTGAAATAAAAATATATGGAAATAATATTAAAGTAGAATCTATTAAGCAAATAAAAGATCAAGTAAATGTGTTGTTTCAGGAAGAACAAACTCACAAAATAAACGTGAAAAATATAGTTCGAATCACTCAACCATACGGAAGAATGATCGGATTTGGTATGGAAGATAATAAATTAAAAATTGTTCTCCATACAAAAGGAATTGAACCAGCTAAATGGTTGTCCATATTGCATGATTTATTTAAACATATAAATGATTCGTTGTATGAGAAGTCAACAGCTATATCCTCATAGAGTGAAGAATGTGGAATAAAAAATTGAATTTCAAAAGATGAAGGTAACATAGCCTTCATCTTTTTTTTACACAATTATACACTATTTCCATATTTCATTATGTAAAGAAAAAAACAGAGAATGTGCATAGAACTTCCCATATGAAAGATACTAATTCTAAACAAAGGTGATGATTTCAAAAAAAGAGAAATCGTTACCAGAACAATCATCAGATGAAAGTGAGGCATCTAAAGATGAAAGCAACAGGTATTGTTCGTCGTATTGATGATTTAGGTCGCGTAGTAATTCCGAAAGAAATCCGTAGAACTTTGAGAATTCGCGAAGGTGACCCGTTGGAGATATTTGTTGACAGAGATGGAGAAGTCATTTTAAAGAAATATTCACCGATTAGTGAGTTAAGTGATTTTGCAAAAGAGTATGCTGAAGCCTTGTTTGACAGCTTAGGAAGCCCAGTATTCATTTGCGACAGAGATGCCGTAATTGCCGTGGCAGGAGGTTCTAAAAAAGACTACTTAAATAAAAATATTAGTGATTTAATTGAAAGAACGATGGAAGATCGTACATCTATATTAGAGACAAAATCATCTAATATCTCTTTCGTAGAAGGGTTTGAAGAAACAATATCTTCTTATACCATCAGTCCTATTATTGCTAACGGAGATCCAATTGGAGCTGTAATTATTTATTCTAAAGATCAGACCATTGGTGAGGTAGAAAAAAAGGCTGCAGAAACTGCTGCTGGATTTTTAGCTCGTCAAATGGAACAATAATAGTAATTCAACGATCGGTTTATCCGATCGTTTTTTATTGTTAAACCCATGGAATCTTTAATATATGCTATAATACATCCGTTATTGTGTAATTTATAAAGAGGGGAATCATATGGGCCCATCAATAAAAATGCAAACATCTAACTTGATAAAAAGTGCGTTTATATTAACTTTTGCTGCCATTATTACAAAAATTTTATCAGCTATTTATCGAATCCCATTTCAAAATTTAGTTGGAGACATAGGGTTTTATATTTATCAACAAGTATATCCCTTTTATGGGATTGCCTTATCTCTAGCAACTTATGGATTTCCTGTAATCATTTCTAAAATATATGCTGAAAAAATAGCAAGTAACGATTTAGATGGAGCGAAATCAGTTATAGGGACTTCACTAGTTGTTCTTTTCCTTTTAAACGGTTTCGTCTTTTTTATTCTATTTTTTGGTGCGGATTTGATTGCTCATTTTATGGGGGATATCCATTTAACACCTATGATCAAGATCGTTTCATTTTCTTTTTTATTAATCCCGCTTACATCAATATTTCGTGGGTACTACCAAGGTCATGGTTTTATGCTTCCAACAGCAACATCTCAGGTAGTTGAACAGTTGGTCAGAGTTACAGGCATTATTGTATTTGCAATCATTTTACTTCGATATCATTCAGATTTATACATCGTTGGTGGAGGGGCAATATTAGCATCGATCTTAGGTAGTATATTTGCAGTAATCGTATTAATAGCATATGTTTGGAGATTGTCCAACATTAAAAGGTGGAGAATATCATTTCAATTTAAATTTTCCACTTCTGTATTCAAGAGTTTAATAACAGATGGTATTGCGATATGTATTAGCGGTATGTTATTGATAATGTTTCAATTAATGGATGCATTCCAACTATACTCAATATTATTGGACAATGGGTATACAGAATTACAAGCGAAAGAAATGAAAGGGATTTTTGATCGTGGACAACCCATTATTCAACTAGGTACGGTTTTGGCAACTTCATTATCTTTATCGCTTGTACCATTTATCTCATCGGCAAAGAAAAATAACCGCTCCATTGATCTACAAAAATATATTTGCCTTTCCTATAAAACAAGTTTTACAATTGGTGCAGCAGCTTCATTAGGTTTAATATTAATAATGGATTCATTAAATATAATGTTATTTCAAAATGCTAATGGATCTTATGAATTAAGAATTTTAGCTTTATCCATTTTATTCACATCCATTATTTTAACAAATACAGCAATTTTGCAAGGATTTGGTCAAACGACCTATCCTACGATTGTTATAATCATAGGAGTATTATTAAAATTCGTTTTTAACGAATGGTTGATTAATCAGTTGGATTCTGCAGGAGCAGCGTTATCAACAGTACTATCATTAATCGTCATAACTGTTTTGTTAGTTTGGAAAGTAAAAGAAATAACAAATATAAAAATGCTTTCTAAACAATTTTATATTGTTCTTTTTACCGGACTTATAATGTTAGCAATAATCGTATTCTTTTATTTAAACATAATGGGAAGCATAAACTTTTCAGGAAGGCTATTAGCATCTTTCCAAGCGATTTCATCAGCATTAATAGGTGGGGTAGTTTTTCTAATAATCATCATTAAAGGAAAAATGTTCAGTGCCAATGAGTTGCAATTATTTCCTCTTGGAAACATTTTAATTCGTTTTCTACCAAAAAAAGAAAGGAAAGATGGGAAAGGATGAACAAAATAACCATTGTCGGTTTAGGGGCAGGAGATATAAATCTCATGCCATTAGGAGTGTATAAATTATTAACAACCAATGAATCGACTCCCATATATATAAGAACAAAAGAACATCCTGTCGTGTATGAGCTAGAAAAACAAGAGGGGTTTAAATATCAATCATTTGATCATATTTATGAAAAATATGATAACTTTGATGATGTTTATCATGAAATTGTAAATACTCTAATCCAAGCTACAGAAAAATCGAATATTATTTACGCAGTCCCCGGCCACCCATTAATAGCTGAACGTACAGTACAACTATTACTAAATCAGGCTGACAACGCTAATGTTCATATTGAGTTTGCTGGTGGACAAAGTTTTTTAGATCCTCTTTTTCAAGCGATAAAAATCGATCCAATTGAAGGATTTCAATTATTGGATGGAACATCATTAAGAAAAGAAGACATTAACGTTCAACAACATTTAATCATAGGACAAGTTTATGATTCGTTTATAGCTTCTGAAGTAAAATTAACTTTGATGGAAAAATTACCGGATACATATAAAGTGTATATAGTAACTGCTGCGGGAACTAACCATGAATCCGTAAAGGAAGTTTCCTTATATGAGCTAGACAGAGAAGTAAAGTTAGATAATTTAACGACTGTTTATGTTCCACCGGTAAAAGATGAATCAATAGTATATAAAGATTTTTATTACTTTAAAAATATAATTGCTAAACTAAGAGGACCTGATGGATGTCCATGGGATCAAAAACAGACACATGAAAGTTTGAAAAAATATTTAATTGAAGAAGTTTATGAATTACTTGAGGCAATCAATAGTAATGAAATTGATCAAATGATTGAGGAGCTAGGAGATGTATTATTACAGGTAGTTCTCCATGCACAAATAGGTGAAGATGAAGGATATTTTGCGATAGAAGATGTCATTCACTCTATTTCTGAAAAAATGATTCGTCGTCATCCTCATGTATTTAACCGTGTAAAAGTTAAGGATGAAGAAGAAGTATTGAAAAACTGGCAATTAATTAAAGCGAAGGAAAAAGGAAATAAGGAAAAAAGTATATTCTCAGAATACAAAGGATTACCTTCGATGGTGGCCGCTTATGAAATACAAAAGGTTGTTTCAAGGTTAGGATTTGATTGGAAACACGTTGAACCAGCTATTACAAAAGTGAAAGAAGAATTAGCTGAATTAGAGGAAGAACTGAAAATGGGTAATCCAAGAACTAGTATCATAAATGAAATCGGGGATGTACTTTTCTCTGTAATAAATGTTACACGTATTTTAGATATTCATCCTGAAGAAGCACTTCATCATACCAATTTAAAATTTATGAAAAGGTTTCAATATATAGAAGAAAAGATTAAGGAAAATGGGAAAGCGTTTCAAGATTATACCTTAGAAGAACTGGATCAAATGTGGAACGAAGCAAAAAAAATAGAAAAATTACAGAAATGATTGAAATGGGGAATGAAAATGGGAATGAGATTAGACAAGTTTTTAAAGGTTTCACGACTTATTAAGAGAAGAACTTTAGCTAAGGAAGTAGCAGATAAAGGGAGAATACTAATAAATGGAAAGCAAGCAAAAGCAAGCTCCAATGTTGAAATTGGGGACGAATTGATGATTCAATATGGACAAAAAGTGGTGACTGTTAGAGTGGATCAACTTAAAGAAACGACAAAGAAAGATGAAGCGGAAGGTATGTTTACGATTATTCGAGAAGAAAGAATCAATAATGATTTACTTGAATAATTCCCTGAAAGAACAAGCAAATAGCTTGTTCTCAGACTGTCGACAAACCCCAACTCAAATGCTTCATTTGAGTTGGGGTTTGTCTTTTTTTGCTCATCATTTTCTAAG
>NZ_JBYLHW010000029.1:0-31143 GCF_057747715.1 Bacillus sp. JST-5
ATAAGGAAACAGAGCGAATGGAAAAACTCATTGTTTTCTCCATTCGCTCTGTTTTTATGGACTTTTTAGACAAGCCCTTTCTTTTTGACAAAAAATCAGCCTCGAACCATCGACTTGCAAATATATCCATATGAGTTGCAAGTTTTTTCAATCTCCGGATTATCAAATTCACCTTCAAGTGCTCGACTTGCAAATAAATTAATTTAAGTTGCAAGTTTTTCGCCTTCAAATGCTTAGAATAAATTTTTTTATATTGCAAGTTTTCACCTTCGAATGCTCAGAATAAATTATTTTAAATTACAATATTTTCACCTTCAAATGCTCAGAATAAATTTTTTTAATTTTGCAATATATTCATCTTCAAATGCTCAGCTTGCAAATAAATCAATTCAAGTTGCTATTTTTTCGATCTATGGGTTTACCAGTTCACATTCAAGTGTTCGACTTGCAAAAAAATCTATTGTGACAAAGATCTATGGGTTAACCAATTCACCTTCTGCAAATAAACCAATCCAAGTTGCAAATTTTTTCTATCCATACCTTACAAATCACTCTTTATCGTGCTATTTGCAAAATAAACCTGTTGAGTTACACTAGCTTTACAAATTCACTCCCGAATCATTCACTTGCAAATATAAAAAAACTTGTCCCAAATTGAGACAAGTTTTACTCCATTTTTTCTCCTAATGCAAATGTGATAACCGCTTCAGCTGCAAGTTCACCGTTAACGGTCGCAACTCCTTTTCCTTTACCGACAGATCCTTTAAAACGAATCATTTCCACTTCTAAACGAAGCTGATCTCCTGGACGTACTTGTCGCCGGAATTTGCACTCATCAATCCCAGCAAAAAACGCTAGTCTTCCACGGTTTTCTTCTTTTTTCAACATCGCAACAGCACCCACTTGGGCTAGTGCTTCTATAATCAACACTCCCGGCATAACCGGATAGTTCGGAAAATGTCCGTTAAAAAACTCTTCATTCGCTGTTACATTTTTAATTCCAACCGCACGTTTTCCTTCTTCCACTTCAAGAACTCGATCGACTAATAAAAACGGATATCGATGCGGGATTATACTTTTAATATCATTAATATCAAGCATTTCTTTTACCTCCAACTGTATTTTCCTTCATTTTACCGAACAAAAAAAGAAAAAGGAAGGCTGTTCATCCTTCCAATGTTAGTTCTCTTTATTTACTAAATCAAAAAGATGATCCCATGTTGATTTTTTCCACGCATCCCATGGGCTACCGTCACCAAGTACACCATATCCAATCATCGTTCCAATCATGAAAAAAAGGAAAATTAACACGATCACAATGAGGAACTTTGCCCAAACAGGAATTAACCGAATACGTATTTTCTTCGGTTTTCTCCCTTTGTCGGATTCCGTAGTCTCCTTCTTTGTTCTTTGTTCTTGTCGAATTTTTCTAAGTTCCTCTCTCGAATTTACCTCTTGAATCTTTTCAGAATTCAATGCCATTAAAATTTCCCCTTTTATCGGATTCCATTGATTAGACCAAGCATTTGGTCAGCAATCGTAATGGAACGTGCTTGAAATTGATAGGAACGTTGGGTATTCAACAATTCCGTCATTTCTTGGCCTAAATCAACATTGGACTGTTCTAATACCCCTTGTTGAAGTTGAATGGCACCGCGATTGGCACCAGTTATATCGGTGTAAACGTCCTCTAAATCCACACCTAATTCGTTAAAGTTTTCCGGTAGACCAACTAAATTATTCCCTTTTTGCTCTAAAAATTGAGGTTTTAAAACAGAAACCATTCCGAGGGCAAATATTTGATCTGGCCCTTCTTCCGGTGTAAAGATCAACAATCCCTCATCGGATAACGTAATGTCTTTTAAAGCACCATTAAAGACAATTTCGTTATTGTTTTCATCTAAAATTGGAAGGCCGTCGCTATTCACTAATATTACTTGATCGTCCCCGATAGGAGATAAATAAAAGGCGCCATTCCTTGTTAATTGTATGCCATTTTCAGTTCGAACTTTAAAAAATTGATTTTCAGACAAGATGGCAAAATCTAATTTTCGTTCAGTTGAAACAATGCTACCTTGTGTTAGCACCATTTTGGATTGTGCAAGTTTTGCCCCAACCCCTAGTCGAATACCGTTTGGTGTTAATCGGCCTACTTCACTTTGTACTCGTCCCATATTTTGAACATGCTGTGCCATTAAATCAGCAAATGCAGCTTCTCTTCTTTTGTATCCGTGCGTTTGAACATTGGCTACATTATTACTTATTATGTCCAACTTTTTTTGAAGCTGCGCCATCGTATTGGACGCTACGATCATTGTTCGGTTCATTTAATATCCCCCTTACAAGCGACCTATTTCATTTGCCGCTTTTTCCATACTGCGATCATAAGCTTGTAACACTTTTTGATTCGCTTCAAAGGCACGATATGCGGTTAAAAGTTCCGTCATAGTTTTTGTCGGGTCAACATTGGATCGTTCTAAAAACCCTTGCTGTGTACGGAAGTATGCATTATCAATCGTGTATGCACTTGGAAGGTTTTCATCGGTTCTGAACAGACCATTTCCTTCTTTAATCAGAGTTGCAGGATTTTCCGCAAAAGCAAGACCGAGGCGTGCGGTAACTTGATTATTTTCCGTAATAAATCCATCATCCGTAATCGTAAATTGATCACTTTGAAGTAGGATTCGATTGCCATTTTCATCTAGTATGTAATAACCGGAAGCTGTTGTTAAATAACCAGCTGCATCTACTGTAAAATTACCGTTTCTTGTATAACGTACTCCGCCGTCCGGATGTTCTACCACAAAAAAGACTGACCCGCTTATGCCGTTTTCACCTACCGGCATGTTGACATCCAATAATGCTACGTCCGATCCTAATCCTGTTTCTCTCAAATCACCTTGCAAGAAATTCGGTAACGTCTCTTGCATATAAACCCCTGTGTTAATAGGGCCTACAAGTGAGGCTTGAGGAATGTTCGTTCCCCCTTTAACAGGGATTGATTTTTGTCCAAAGCTTTGTAACAACATTTCAGGAAACGCACGCATTGATGACTGATCCGCTTTATACCCTGGAGTGTTCACATTCGATAAATTGTTCGTTAATAATTCCGTTCTTCGTTGTTGGGCTATCATACCAGATGCAACTGTATAAAAACCTCGAAACATTGAAAAATCCTCCAATTTTCGTACATATTATTTCCTTTTATTATAAACTATTTTTCAATTTTCGACAGTATTTTTGGGAATATTTTGACTGCAACATCAAGAAATAATAAAAAAGACCTAATGTTGAATGAAGTTCTTGTCGTTGAGGCAAACGGAACAATCAAAAAGCGCTTCATTCGATTCCTTAACAGCATGGTGTATCCATCGGAACCTGCCATAAATACGATCTCCTCGCAATCATTTATCCGCCTGTACGATCTCATCAACCAAGCTCGCTATATTTTCGTTAGCCTCCTCCACCCTATCTCACGAAAAATGGAGTTTGCTCTTCTTTAGCGGGCCAAGGAAGAGATGGCGAAAACAAATTTGTATGCGTTAAAAGTTGATCGTACCTATTATCAGGCATTCGATGAAGTGTCAGATACCATACCAATCAAATAAGTGTTTAAAGCATTATTGTAAAAATTAATCAAATGTTTGTTTAAATTTAAGGCAATTGAAAAAGAACTCGCGATAAGGCGAGTTCTTATCCTAATTTTCTTTTTGAAATTTTATCGATGTTTTCAAGCATAATTCCTGTACCAATTGCCACGCAATCCATAGGATTTTCCGCAATTAATACAGGTACTTTTAATTCTTCTGCTAACAATAAGTCAATACCGTGAAGCAATGCTCCTCCACCTGTTAAAATTACCCCGCGATCAATGATATCAGCTGATAATTCAGGCGGAGTACGTTCAAGAACACCTTTGGCGGCTTGAACAATTACGGAAACTGGTTCGCGTAAAGCTTTTTCAATTTCAGCGGAACTTACGGTAATAGTTCGTGGAAGACCTGTTACCATGTCTCGACCACGAATATCCATTTCTTCATTGCGAGCACCTGGGAAGACCGTACCAATATTGACTTTAATATCTTCTGCAGTGCGTTCACCGATTAATAGTTTGTATTCACGTTTAATGTATTGTAGAATTTCGGCGTCAAATTTGTCGCCAGCCATTTTAATAGAAGAAGAAGTAACGATATCACCCATTGATAAAACTGCGATATCTGTCGTACCCCCACCGATGTCGACAACCATATTTCCGCTAGGTTGGAAAATATCCATTCCTGCTCCAATCGCAGCAACTTTTGGTTCTTCTTCTAAATAAACTTTCTTCCCACCACTTTTTTCAGCAGCTTCACGAATGGCTTTTTGTTCTACACTCGTGATATTTGTTGGACAACAGATTAGGATTCTAGGTTTAGATAAAAAGCCTTTGACGTCTAATTTATTGATAAAATGTTTCAACATCGTTTCGGTCACTTCGAAGTCTGCAATTACACCGTCTTTTAATGGACGAATTGCAACGATGTTTCCAGGTGTTCTACCCACCATTCGACGTGCTTCTTCTCCAACGGCTAGAACTTTGTTTGTATTTTTATCTAAAGCGACAACAGAAGGTTCGTTAAGAACGATCCCTCTTCCTTTGACATGAATTAATACATTGGCAGTTCCTAAATCAATACCTATATCTCTTGCAAACATTCGTTATTGTCCTCCTTAATTTTCGACACCGAATCGATTATTTCTCCTAATTTTTTATTGTATCACAAATGACGAAAATAAGGAGATTTTTTGTCAAATTTTATGATTTTTTACTAATTTCTATCCTTTTGCCACTTTTTCCTTTTCTGCGTTTCTTTTATATTTCATTTTTGTCGCTTCTCCTCCACGCAAATGGCGGATCGATTTGTGATAATCTAAAATTTCTTTTACTTCATTTGCCAGTTCAGGATTGATCTCTGGCAATCTTTCAGTTAAATCTTTATGGACAGTACTTTTGGACACGCCAAACTCTTTCGCAATGACGCGAACCGTTTTTCTCGTCTCCACGATATACTTTCCAATCTTGATTGTTCTCTCTTTGATGTAATCGTGCACACCACTCGCCCTCCCTAATTTGGATGTGAGAAGTGTGAAATGAGACTCGCTTTTTTCAACGACACGTACTGCTTCAAGTCCGCATAATAGAACGGTCCGGTCAAGAACTGTTTCAAAAACAAAAAGAGTCCATCCATTTCCATTTTCAATGTAAAATCTTTATGCGGAAGAAAGCACTGGATGCTTTCTAACTTCACGTATTATCCTGCTTTTGTTCGCCACATCTAAGCTGCCTTTACGATTCCTCACCTCAAACACTCTCGTTAGTCAAGTTTGTAACATTTTATTAGCTTGGATGTGGATATATGCACGAAAAACTTAATAAGGACAAGGTATAGGGAAATATTTCTTATTTTTTATGAGGGATCGTCCAAATTCAGTGTTAAGAACATGGGGATTTCCTGTCAGTTCATGTAATTTTCGCAATTAGATACATTTCGACTTTTCTTTTATTTCCCGAGAAATTTGTCAAACGGGGAAATAACAAATTGGTTCATTTTTTGACACGGAGTTCAAACGATGTCGGAGAATGTATCGGCCATTGAAATATGAAATTTTTTGTAGCAACATGCGGTTTTTCTTAAATTGTTTCTTCCTCATTTCGGTTGTGTTTTTATCTGGACCCTAGCTTTGTATTGGTTTTGTTGGTTGCAAATAATTTACCATTAGTTGCAAGTTTTTTGACAAATTCACCTTCGAACGTTCGGCTTGCAAATAAATCTTCACCAGTTGCAAGTTTTTAACCTGCTTGAATGAACAATTTCCCTTCGAACCATTCACTTGCAAATAATTTTATTTTAGTTGCAAGATTTTTTTCCACTTGCAAATTTATACTCTTGAGTTACAAATAATTTTTTCAAAGTTACAAATATTTTCCGCGCAGTTGCAAGTTTCATTTTTTCGAGTTGCAAATAACTTTTTGAAAGTTACAAATTCACCTTTCAACCTTGCAAATTCCATCACGAAAGCTGCAAATATACATCAAATCTGTCAGGATTGGCCCACGCCAATCCTCCTTTTTTTCAAAAAAATCATGCTCGAACGATCGACTTGCAAATATATCAATGTGAGTTGCAAATTTTTTTGATCACTGGTTTTAAAATTTCCCCTCGATCCTATAACCTTGCAAATAAATCAATTCTAGTTGCAAGTTTATTCAACTACTTGTTTAACAAATTCACTCCCAAATGTATGGCTTGCAAATAAATAAGCTTAGTTGCAAATAAATTTCCACAGTCTTTAATTAAAGAAAGAAGGTATTCCAATCGATGTGAAGAATTTTATTAATTAATTTCATAAAAGGAGGGAAAAAATGATAGCAAAGGAAAGAGATTTTCCGATCAACATTGCAAAACTTGAAATTCTTTTAAAACGACTTCCACAAAATCATCCGAGATTTAAAGATGTTGAACAAGAACTTTACAGAAAAACTGCAGGTCTAAAAGGAGAGCAAAACACTGATTATCCTCTTAGCTTCTTATCCCCTAATCATTACTTTATTCTTCACGATTTACGATTGCCCGTTGATCACTTTTATTTCCAAATCGATACTCTCATCATTTCTAAAAATCTTCTTTTCATTATTGAAATTAAAAATATAGCTGGAACATTAGTCTTTAATCATGATTTTCAACAATTGATAAAAATTCATGAAGGAATCGAAGAAGCTCTGCCTAACCCAATGATTCAAGTAGAAAGACAAAAGTTTTTGCTCAAAAAATGGCTAGAATCAAAATATTATTATGACCTTCCCGTTGAAACCCTCATTGTCTTTAGCAATCCTCAAACAATTTTAAAAACTTCCCAACCTGTTAAGAACATTCCGGATAATATTATTCATCGAGACTCACTCCCCTTTAAAATATCAAATCTAGAAAAAATGTATGAAAATCAGCGATTAACAGATAAAGAAATAAAGAGACTTATTCGCCATTTAAAAAAAGATCATACTCCTAGAGATTTTGATGTATTGAAGAAATTTAACATTCATGCAAATGATTTAATAAAAGGAGTTTTTTGCCCGCAATGTATGCAACCTTCTTTTAAAAGGATTTATGGATCATGGAAATGTTCCATTTGTTTGCAAAAAGACAAATTAGCACATATCGATGCAGTTCGAGATTATTTTTTATTATTTGGAAGAGAAATAACGAACATAAAACTTAGAGAATTTATGAATTTTGATAATATTTACGTTGCCAGCAGACTTTTAAAAAAAATTTCTGAAGAATCAATTGGAAAATTTAAAGGTAAAAAACATTTTATTTCTGATGAATTATTTCGCAAACTTTCTTGACCATCCCCCACGCTTCTTCACTTGCAAATAGAACAATACGAGTTGCAAGTTTTTTCACCCATCTGTATAACAAAAAAAGTGACCGGCCCCCCACCGATCACTAATTCACACTATCTCAAACTGGATTTACGTTGTTTTATTCAACTCTTCATTTAAGAGAATTTCTCCATTTTTATATGTCATATGTTCTGGATAACGCAAATTCACTACTTCATCTTGTAAATGTTGTGGCGGTGCTGCCGTTAACTTACTGACAATAACGTTCGCTAAAATCCCCGCAACTGCACCAAAAATACCTGCTCCTGTATCAATAATTCCGAGAATCGTCCACCCTCCATATTTGGCAGCAAATATATAAGATAACGTTACAATCAGTCCAACTAGCAATCCAGCAATAACCCCTTGTGTATTCGACCTTTTCCACCATACACCTAAAACAAGGGCAGGGAAGAACGTTCCAGAAGCTAGAGCAAATGCCCACGCAACTATCTGCGTAATCGCTCCAGGTGGATCGAGTGCAACTAAACCAGCTAAAATCGTCGCAACCGCAATTGACCATCGAGCAACGGTTAATCGGTTCGCTTCTGTAGCATTCGGTTTAAATACACGATAGTAAATATCATGTGCAAAGGATGAAGATATTGAAATCATTAACCCTCCTGCAGTTGATAACGCTGCTGCCATTGCTCCAGCTGCAACAAGTCCAATCACGAACACCCCTAAATTCGCGATTTCCGGTGTAGCCATGACGACAATATCATTAGAGATCATCAACTCGCTCCATTGTAAAATCCCATCGCCATTTGCATCCGCCACTTTTAACATCCCAGTATCCACCCATGATTTTGTCCATGCTGGGAGTTCTTCAATTTTACTACCAACGACATTTTTCATTAAAATGAAGCGAGAAAATGCCGCATAAGCTGGTGCTGACAAATAGAGAAGACCGATAAATAATAGCGCCCATGCTCCTGACCAACGAGCTGCTTTCATCGTTGACACGGTATAAAAGCGAACAATGACGTGAGGAAGTCCTGCCGTACCAGCCATTAACGTAAAGAGGAGTGCTAAAAACTGCCATTTCGTCCCATTCGTAAACGGAGCAAAATATTCTGATAACCCGAGTTCACGATCGATTTCTCCAAGCTTAGATACAATTTCTCCATACGATAACCAAGGAATCGGGTTTCCTGTAATTTGAAAAGACATAAAAATGACTGGAATAAGATACGCAATAATGAGGATGATATATTGAGCAACTTGAGTCCAAGTAACACCTTTCATCCCACCAAAAGTAGCATAAAAGGCAATTAGTATGGCACCTAACATCGTTCCATAAAACGCATCAATTTCAAATAATCGTCCAATCACCACTCCAGAACCAGATAACTGCCCGATGGAGTATGTAAAACTAATAATAATTGTACAAACTGCAGCTAATACACGTGCTGCATGACTATTATATCGATCGCCAATAAATTCAGGAACTGTATATCGCCCATATTTTCGAAGTTGAGGAGCTAATAAAAAGGTAAGAAATAAATAACCACCTGTCCACCCCATGATATAAGCTAAACCGTCATATCCCAGCATCATCACTGTTCCGGCCATTCCGATAAAAGATGCTGCACTCATCCAGTCGGCTCCAATAGCCATCCCATTAAATACTGCCGGAACGCCGCGGCCAGCTACATAAAATTCTGATGTTTGCCTCGCTTTATTATAAATTGCTATCCCAATGTATAAAGCAAATGTTGCAATAATAATCGATGAAGTAACGAAAAATTGCGTACCCATCAAAGTCCCCCTTCATATTTAAGTTCGACTTTTATTGATCCAGCGTTTTTCCTGAGGAAATCTGTTCGTTCATCGTTTCATCAAAACCATATTTTTTATCAAGGCGGTCACTTACATAGGCATTGATAAATAATAAAAGAATAAAAGTGACAACCGCTCCTTGGGCTCCCATAAAGTAATGGAACGGAAAACCATTAAACGTAAATTTAGACAGCGGCTCTGCAAAGTAGACGACACCAAAAGATACAACAAACCAAATAATAAAATATAGAATCATGTACAGATTTTTTTCACGATAATACTTATCAGCCAACTCTTTATCAATTTTTTTCAAACACCACACCTCCATACTATTCATATTGGAATAAGGGGTTTTATACAGACAAATATTCCGTGATCAACTCCTTTCGTTAACCTTTATTTAGTATCTTTGCCTTAAGCAAAGGTACTGCCATTATTGAAGACTAAAAATAAATTTGAGCGTATCTAAAAATGGTGCTGGAACGAGAGCGACTTCAATGATGAAATAAATGAATAATGAGAGGAATGGAAGGACTAAGAACCAAGCTTTTTTCTTTTTCACAAAGAGAACAATGCTTCCTAACGTAATAAATAATAGAATGAATAAAAAAATCATGAAAACCTCCATTTGTTTGAAAAAACACAATATTTAGAATAATTCTATTTTAATTATTAATTTAACGGAAAACATGGTCAAGGAGTGGATTTTGTCGAAACAAAAGTTAGGAAAATTTTAACGGGACTATTGAACCATTGAGTGCCAAAGAAAAGCGTAGGCACAAAAGGAACGCCGTATGAACAGGAGGACCTCTCTCTGAGATTAAGGAAACACAACGAGAGACGAGCTGTTTTGACTTATCGTTGGGAAAAAGTGGAACGTTCTTTAACCACAGCTGGGACGAATTAGACAAAAAGAAAAGCATAGGCACAAAAGGAACGCCGTATGAGGACTTCTCGCATTGAGATAAAAAACACGGTGAAATCCTTGGGGAAGGAGTGAGTCATTCTCTACCCACTCCATTGCCTGACTTATCCAACAGAAAAAGTATGGGAAACAAAATCTGTATATCCAATAAAAAATATCCGAAAAATGAATATTTATTTTCATCCATAAAAAACACGTAACAGAACAAAGTCCATTACGTGGTTACCCCTATAAACACTCAATCGCTATTTCAATCGCTTTTGTTAAGTCGGCTGTAGACCAACTTGCCATCCGTTTTTTACCTTTGACGACAAGTTCATGTGAAGCTGGAATATGAATAAACCCTGCAGGAATATCTTTTTCTCTTTTTACCAAATCATGAATCATCGAATACATCACATTATTACATAAGTATGTACCAGCTGTATTTGATATTTCTGCTGGAAGTCCCGCTTCATTTAATTGATTGACAATTTTTCGGATAGGCAGTTTTGAAAAATATCCATCGGGACCATTTGGATCAATTGGATGATCCGTTAACTGCACTCCGTTATTATCCGGTTCACCATCTTGACAATTAATCGCAATTCTTTCTGGCGTAATATGGGTGCGACCAGCTGCTAATCCTAGCGAAATAACCGCATCAGGATTGATTTCTTCCATATGTTTTAACAATTGTTCTGGCCCTTTTTTAAAATCAACCGGCAAAATTTTTCCGATAATCGTAAACTTCCCGATTTGTTTTCCATCTAAATTTTTTACAACGGCTTCCGTCGGATTGATTTCAAAGCCTAAAAACGGCTCAAACCCGGTTAATAATAATTTCATTCTCTCTCCCTCCTAAGTTTAGATTAAAACTCTCTTATTCTATTTTCTTACACAATTCAAAGACAAGCAAATCGTATGGAAACGATCTTTCACTGTTCATCCAATTACTTGTAATCAAAAAATCTATGAATGACCAAAACAAAAAGATGACCAAGTTCAAATCTTGGTCATCTACTATATAAATGGGGGATGTATCTTAAAGACAAGCAACCAATGTTACCAATTATGACTGGTTAGATGAGTTGGAATTTTCATCGTCATTGTTTTCTTGATTTTCTCCATCATTGCTGGCGTCATCTTGATCGTCGGATTCATTATTATTGTCGCCTTCTCCCTTATCTTCGCCTTCAGTATTTGTTCCGTTTCCTTCTTTCTCTTTCTCAGATTCGCTAGCTTGTTCCTGTTTTAAATCATTGATAGATTTTTTGAAATAAGCTAACGGATCTACCGGAACGTTATCTTTGCGAATTTCAAAGTGGACATGCACACCCGCTTCTTCATTAATCATACTTTTACCGGCTTTTGCAATTTTTTGGCCTTGTTTGACTTTGTCACCGATTTTCACTTGAATATCTTTCACTGATTGGTATTGAGTAACAACACCATCACTATGTTCGATGACAATTTTGTTTCCAAGTAATGCGTCTTCTTCAACGTTAGTGACTTCACCGCTCATCGCAGCGACAACGTCGAACTCTTCACCATTTTTCATCCCGATGTCGATACCAGTGTTTGGATGATACGTATTGTCATAAAAAACGAGTGCTGCTACTTGTTCTTCTTCAGATGCGTTTGCATCATAAAATTTCTTCTTAATTTCTACGTCATCAGGATTTAATACAGGCCATGCAAATGTTTCCATACCACGGGTTACTTCTACTGCATCATTATCCTTAGATCCGTTATAGCTATAATCACTAGGATCTACGGATTGTTCTCCACGGCTTTGATACCATAAGACAGATGTTAAAATTAATGCTGCAGCCGTAATGTATACAGCCGGATATACCCAACGTTTCTTAAAGAAGCGTTGCATGCCAGATTTGCGGGAAGCTTGTTTCTTTTCTTCCTCTCTCATTTTCATCACCTCAGCAAACATTGTGAACAAAAATGAAAGATTCTATACCCGCAAAAAAAAAATTTTTTTCATTATTTTTTGTAAAAAAGGATGATTTTATTCATTTTTTTATTTTTCCGTGAAAAATTTTAGTAAAATAAGTACGTTAACACTCATGCAAGAGGTGCATACCTAATGAAAAAAGCGATAAAGTTTTTGGTTAAAATCATTCCGTTTATATATTTGGTCGCCATTTGGATCATGTCTAGCAAGCCAGCAGACGCTATCGTAGAGTTTGGTATGTGGGACCGTACGATCAAAGAATCTCTCCATTTAGTAGAGTTTGCTCTATTATATGGATTCTTTGTATTGTTCTTTTTAGCAGATCAGAAATTTACTCCACGTATCAGTATCATCATTGCGATTTTTTCCTCTTTGTATGGACTTGTTGATGAAATTCATCAGTCATTCGTTCCATATCGCTCGGCTACCGTCATTGACTTTGTCAAAGATGTAACAGGAGTTTTTATCTTGTATTTAATATTGCAACAAACGTATTTTAAAAATCGGACATGGGTTGCAAAATGGTTACGCGCATTTGAAACGTGGATGGCCACGAATAAGAAATAACTAATTTTCATACAGCTTTTCGCCACTGAACAAGAAAAAACAGTTGCAACGATTGGAGTTACAAATAAAATCGATCTAGATACAAGAATGTTTGTCCACTTACAAGAAAATGCTCGGGAGTTACAAATAATTTTTTCATAGTTACAAATAATTACTGCCCAGTTGCAAGTTTCATTTTTTCAAGTTGCAAATAAATCTTTTCTCGTTGCAAATACACTTTTCATTCTTGCAAATTCCACCACGTAAGTTACAAATATACATCCAATTGGTCAGGATTGGCCCTTGCCAATCCTTCTTTTTTAAAAAGGCTATGTTAATGAATATTGTTGATTCTATAAATAAATTAAGGACTTCACCTCTTGAAGTCCTCTTTCAATTATCATTAAACTTTTTTTTTGAATCTGTCTCTTGTATTGGAGTACACTAATGCAAAAATAATAAGCGATAAGAGTAAAATAAGACCAACTATAAACAAAACTTGGTTTCCTAACATCTCACTCAATGCAAATAATAATATGCTAAAGCTAATACCATACATAATTTTACCCATAAACTTGCACAAAGCTACTTCATCGTATTGAGCCTTTTCACTGTCAGGCATTGTATTGTAACCTGCAAGTATTGATGCTCCTTTTCCTTTCGATAGTGTGATAGCAAAAATTAAGAAAGGTATTGAAATCATTAGAACAGCTACTCCCAAACAAGTTACCTCCTTTTCTATAAGATTCTCTGTTGGTTAAACAATCGAGAATTTAGTATTTATACGTTCTTAATGAATCATAGGTTTCATTAATTGGAAATAGACAGCTCTCTACAATCATTTTACTAATAGATGCATTATCACTTCGGTGTTTAACAATATCCAAGAATTGAAACCAACTCAAATAATGGTCGAGGTATTTTGTTGCCACACCATTAAATCGTTGCATCCAACCTTTTAAACGGCTGTGATAGTTATTGACGTTTTGGATATGATACAATCCTTTTACACGTTCTGAACCATCTGACTTAAAACGATAATGCTCTTATTCTTTGCTTTTTGCATAGGCAGAAAAAGCTCTCCAAGCATCGGTACAAAGAGTGTTGTCCGATGATAGTTTAGAACCAATAGCCTTATCTAATTGAGTTTTAACAATTCTACCTCTACCAAGTACACCAGAATATGTTGCCTTTTGACGGTCTCTTGCGATTAAGACGCAAACCTGTTCGCGACTAATGCCACGTAATTTTGACGAGCCACCACGTTTGCGAGGTTTACACCCCTCAATATTTCTTTTGCCTTTTTCCGAATACAGAAAATAAGTTTCATCCATCTCTACAATCCCCGAAAAAGATTCAAAATTCATTTGTTTTAATGCAGACAATACTTTATGCCTCCAATAAAACAGGGTAACGTAATGTACATTACCAATGAGTTCTGCAGATTTACGGAGTGAATAACCTTCTAACATACATTTTATAAAATCCAACCATTTTTCAGACTTATGTGTTCGATACAATGGTGTTGCAGTTACATCAGTAAATGTTTTTCCGCAATCTTTACAACGGTATCGTTGACGTTCAACTTCTTTTAGACCAATTTTTACTGTATATTTGCCAAAACGAACCATTTTTTTAGAACTACAATGTACACAAGTGTATCCATATTGATTTTTTCGTTCAGTTACTTCTTGAAAGACAGGTTCACTTGCAGAAAATGACATAAGAGAATTGATAAAAAATTCTTGTAACCGATGTTGTTCTGCCGAATTCAATTTTTTAATCTCTACTATTAATTCTCTTAATGTCATTACAAACCCTCCAAACGAATGTTCTCACTAACATTATAGAACATCTGTTTGTTTTATCAAATATCAACAGTGTTATTTAACAAAGCCTTTAAAAAAAATCACCCGCGAACGATTAACTTACAAATAAATCAATACTAGTTGCAAATTTTTTCGATTACTCCTTTAACACATTTGCCCTCGAACCTTCAACTTGCAAATAATTCATTACTAGTTGCAAGTTTTTCCAATCTCTCGTTTAACACATTTGCTCTCGAACCTTCGACTTGCAAATAATTCATTACTAGTTGCAAATTTTTTCGATTACTCCTTTAACACATTTGCCCTCGAACCTTCAACTTGCAAATAATTCATTACTAGTTGCAAGTTTTTCCGTTCACTTAGTTAACACATTCACCCAGAGACGTTCAATTCGCACATAAAATAACCCCGTTGCAAATACGAATTGCAAGAAAAAGCCCCCAAAATTCGTAGATTGCAAACAACTTCAATCACCACTATCCATCACTTCATAAAAAATACCACGGCTGACCACCGTGGCATTCATTGTTTCGCAACATATTTTTCTAAAAAGGAATCGGCTTCGGAAATTTCAACCCCTTGATAATAATATTGAACAATTTCTTTATACGTTTTCCCCTCTTTAGCCATACCGTTCGCTCCATACTGACTCATCCCAACTCCGTGTCCATATCCCTCTGTTTGAATGATGATTTCATCCCCTTTTCGTTCCCACGTAAAATCAGAGGAATGTAAACCTAATTTCTCCCGTACTTCACGACCGGTAAAAACTTTTCCGTTAATATTCACTTTCGCTACTCGTTGTCCTTTTGTTCTTTCTAAAATTGTTCCAACATCGCCGTTATTCGGAAGATTTACCCCAAGCAGTTGTTCAAACTCCTGAACGGTGAAAACCTTTTTATTATAAAATTTTGGTGAATCTTTATCCCATGGGCTTTCCACACTTTTTAAATATGGAAGTGCTTGGTCCCAATAATCTTCCGAGTTTTCTGTATAGCCGTTGCTAGTAGAAAAGAATGAGGCGGTTATCGGTTCTTTATTGTATGTAAGAATTTGCCCTCTCGTTTCATAAACGGCTTCTTGGATCTTTTTCATCTTCCAGCTATAATCGCTGCCCCAAATTTCTTTTAATTCCTTATCATTCTTATATACTTGATGGTTTACAGTATCCGTGACAGATGCTCCGTTTCCAATACTTGAACCACTCATCAATTGTTTAACTATATACGTCCTAGCTGTTAATGCTTGTGCCTTTAATGCTTCTTTTTCAAAATCTGCTGGCATTTCAGAAGCTACGACACCAACAACATAGGACTCTAAAGGAATTTTCTCCACTTGATTATTAGCGCTCCTTAATACTGCTACTTCTACGGCAGATGCCTCTGCAATGAGTTTGTCTAACGGAATTTGCGATTCTTTCTCTTTCAATTTACCACTCGCCTTATCTCCGGAAAACGGAAATACTAAAAGGCTTGGAATGATTAATGTTACGACCACAATAAACACAACTAGTACAATGATGGATTTGATTTTGTTCATCGTCTCCTGCCTCCTACCAATATTCGAGGAAATCCTCTATCTCATTCATATGGTAGTGGACAAGCTTTTAGACCAAAAAAATGTCAATCTGCTTATGTCATATATTAAAATTTCGTTCATAAAATAATACAAAAAATTTAAAATATTCCAAATAAAGAATATTAGAATGAAATTTGTGGTATGATGATAGACAAAGAAAAAAGAAAGCGCTTTCTAAATAAAAAATAAAAAGCTAGGAAAATGTTTACGTTTCCCCAGCTTTTTTCGATTTATGCATTTACATCTAACACTTCAGCAGGAAGTTTTTCATCAATTTCATTCACACGTTCAATATCAGCGCCTAAACTTGCGAGCTTTTCATGGAAATTCACATATCCACGATCTAAATGTTTCAATTCCGTTACTCGAGTATAACCTTCGGCGACTAATCCGGCAATGATTAACGCAGCAGCTGCTCGTAAATCGGTAGCCGCAACTTCAGCGCCTTGTAGTTTCGCAGGACCGTTAATAATTACAGATCTACCTTCAATTTTTATGTCAGCGTTCATTCGACGGAACTCTTCTACATGCATAAAACGGTTTTCAAATACAGTTTCCGTAATCATACTAGAGCCTTCTGCACAAAGCAATAACGCCATCATTTGTGATTGCATATCTGTTGGAAAACCAGGATGAGGCATGGTCTTAATATCGACTGGTTTTAATTTCTCCGGACCGATAACACGAATTCCTTCTTTTTCTTCAATAATGGTAACGCCCATTTCTTCAAGCTTTGCGATTAGTGAAGATAAGTGCTCTGGAACCGCTCCTTTCACAAGAACATTTCCTCCTGTAATCGCAGCGGCAGTCATAAATGTACCTGCTTCAATACGATCAGGAATAATGGAATGTTCTGCACCATGTAGACGTTCGACACCTTCAATTTTTATCGTTTCAGTTCCGGCGCCTTTTACTTTTGCACCCATTTTATTTAGATAGTTCGCCAAGTCTACAATTTCCGGTTCTTTTGCACAGTTTTCAATTGTTGTTGTTCCCTCTGCTAATGTAGCAGCCATCATAATATTTTCTGTTGCACCTACACTCGGAAAGTCTAAGTAAATTTTTGCCCCGCGAAGTTTTCCTTTCACTTCAGCATCAATAAACCCGTTTCCAACTTTCACTACGGCTCCCATTGCTTCAAAGCCTTTTAAATGCTGATCAATCGGTCTTGTTCCAATGGCGCAACCTCCAGGCAACGCAACTCGTGCACGACCGATTCTTGCGAGTAACGGACCCATCACTAATACAGAAGCTCGCATTTTGCGCACATACTCAAATGGTGCCTCTACGTTCAAATCTTTTGATGCATCAATAAAAACAGTATTATTTTCAAATAATACGTCAGCGTTTAAACTTCTCAATACTTGATTTATCGTATATACATCGGAGAGAGCAGGAACATCACGAATAATGCTTTCTCCATCACTTGCTAATAATGAAGCGGCGATAACAGGCAAAACGGCATTTTTAGCACCTTCAACTTTTACAGTACCGTTTAATTTTTTTCCGCCGCGGACGATGATTTTTTCCAAGAGTATTCCCCTCCGCGTCCTTTGGTCTATATATTAATATTCAATCGTAATAATAGGTGTGCCAATGACAAAAGTCGTTTTGGCACCTCCGTTTTCCAATCGGATTGCGATTTGAACATTGATTTTTGTTTCATTTATCTGAATTTCATTTTGGAAAAGCGGACTTATCGCTGTCATGGAATGAAATCCTTCTTCTTTTACTTCTTCTACTTTTTTCGCTTGGAAAACTTTCGCTAATGATTCACTAATTTTTGAAAAATCACTTTCCATCGTATCACTGAATTCTCCCTTTAGACAAGAGAAAATTATTGGTTTTCCAGCAAATATTTTTTCCATTTTATTTGGAACCTTTGTTTCGATGAATGTTTTGACATCATCATTCCAAATAGTTCCTTCGACCACAAATACAATATACGTTTGAATGCTACCTTTATTGAGGGTTGCGAGAATTTGGAGTTTTTCTTTTTGAGGGCTATTTTTTGCAAAAGACGTTCCGATTGCTTCCCATTGATCGTTCTTTTGCATAACCTTCCAATCGTATTCAGGAAACTGTTGTCTCAAATCTGTGTATAGATCTTCTAATTGTGAGATGGATTGGATGGAAGGAATTTCTTCTCTCGCGTATAACGACCATTCCTTGATGTTTCCATCATGCTGTTTTATCATTTCTACCATTGTATTCAAATCATCGTTTTTCGCTACAACTGGGAAATTGGCAAAGTGTAGTAGAATAAAACAAATAAATGCTACACATAATGTTACGTGCCAATATTTTATATTTACCATTTCCGATCTCCTCCCCTTAGTACCATTTTTGGCTAAAGAGAGGCCTATCATACATGGTAAAAGTCGTCACAGATTGACAATCTTCGCGACAAACTAATTTTATTTTACTATTTATACCAGTTCATGAATACACGAAAGAAGGCCTATTTTTTGACGTATTTAATCAATCACTGGAATATGTATGGGAGCTGTTTTGACCAAGTTAAATAATCGAGGAAAAAATTGCTTACCGTTGAACCAATGACAATTGACAAAAGAATCATTAACAAACGGGCTTGGATCACTCGACCTGCACGAATGAATTTCCCGAAATTTAATGATTGTATCGCCCACCATGCTACACCGATAAAAAATAGGTGAGAAATAATATGGATGAGTGCCATTTGTCCTAAATCTTGTAACATTTCAACATAGCCCCCTAAAAAATTCACAGCAACCCTATTTTATCACATCTGTCTAAAAAATGCTTGAAAAAACTATTGAATTCCTATTATTCAGACGTAAATTGAATCAAAAAGTTGCAAGAAAAAAGAGGTATTAATTTTTCTATTTCTCTTAAATGCAAATTTCACCTTGAAAGTTACAAATGCTCTATCTAAGTGAGAAACTTTCCACTTAATAGGTTCGGATTAGCAATCCTTTTTTTATTATGAAAAATATATATGTAACGATCAAATGGCAAATAAATTGCAAGAGTTACAATTATGTTCATTCACTTAAACTTAACCTAGAATGAACGTCTTGCTAATAAGACAGATTGCGACCTGCAAGAAAATGTCCGTGAGTTACAAAACATTTCCCTAAAGAGGTGAAAAAACCCGGGTCAACTATAACCCGAGCTTACTGGTTAAAATCTTGGAATAATCCAAATGTTTCATGTAAATAATCTAACGAAAGATTTGGCAAAATACCTAATACAAGGGTTGCCACAGCACATACCGTAACAACTGCCCATAGCCCATAATTTTTCGGTAATTTTTCCTGATGTTCAGCCGGCCTAAAGAACATTTGGATAAATACACCGAAGTAATAAAAATATGAAATGATCGTTGTACCGACCAAAATGGCGACCGCCCAATAATGAGAAGGTTCATTCATTAATGCACCTAATACGATGTTCACTTTTCCGATAAAACCACCGGTTCCAGGAATTCCGGCTAATGATAGTAAAAAGATTCCCATCATAACTGCCATCATCGGCGATTTTTTATATAATCCGGCAAATTTGCTTATGTCGGCACTTCCTTCTTTTTCTGAAATATAATGAATGACCGCAAAAGCACCGATATTCATAAACAAATAAACAAACAAATAAAACCAAATCGATTCAAACATGAGTGATGACATGGATCCAAACGCCACGAGTACATACCCTGCATGGGCAATACTTGAATAAGCGAACATCCTTTTCACATTTCTTTGCCTTAAAGCGACGACATTCCCTACGATCATGGTAAGGGCAGCTACGAATAGGATGATGGTTTGAGCATCTAATATTAATGGTATTGACTTGTCATCCACTGCCGGCACAAACGAAAATACACTGAACATGATACGAACAAGAAAGACGAATCCTGCAATTTTTGAAATCGTACTTAAAAATGCCGTCACAACCGTTGGCGCACCTTCATAAACATCAGGAGCCCACATATGATACGGAACCGATGCTAATTTAAACGATACTCCAACAAACACCATTATGAACGCAATCGCTAACATATATTGCATTTGCGATTGATTGATGAACATAAGCTGTTCAGCCATATCTCGTAAATTGGTAGTACCCGTAATTCCGTATATGTAGCTCAATCCAAATAAAGTGACTGCCGTTGCAATTCCTCCGTTAATAACGTATTTTAATGCCGCTTCATTTGATTTTTTATCTTTTTTCTGTAAGCCAACCATAATATAAGAGGAAATGGTTAATAGCTCAATTCCGACAAATAATGTAATCATATCTGTACTGGAAGCCACAAACATCGTTCCAAGCAGTGCGGCTAACAGTAAATAATAATATTCTCCTCGATAAAGCTCCATTCCGTCCCTTGACTCACTCGTTGCAGCTAACACCATAATTACAAGAGTTCCCACTAACAAAATGAGTTTAAACGCTTTACTAAATGAATCTAAATAAAAAGTATCAAATAAGATGGATGTATTTGGGGCATCCATTACATCAAATAAGAAACCAAGAGCAACAACAATCCCAATTGCCCCGATCCAACCTAAAAATTTTCGTTGAAAGGTCTTTGGTAAAAATAAATCAAGCAGTGTTATTAATGTTGCTACACCAAGGATGATAAATTCAGGCATCATCGAATACCAATCATAAGAAAGTAAAGTTTCTATATCCATCCTTTATCATCCCCCTAATCCCATCATTAATTTCAATATTGATTCGTTTAATACATCTCCGAGGATCGCCGGATATACTCCGATCACGATAATGCAAGCGATGAGGAGAAAAGCCGGAACATATTCATATGTCTGTAATTTACCGTCTGCCTTTAGTTCACCCTGCTGTTTGCTAAACGTAATTTTTAACACTGCTCTTAGCACGTAACAAGCGGTTAATATGATTCCTAACGCACCGATGGCTCCGATTACCGGTTCGTTTTCAAAAATTCCTAAAAACGCTGTAAATTCACTAATAAAACCGGAAGTTCCCGGCAAACCGAGCGATGCCATACCTCCAGCCAACAAAATTCCAGAAGCAATTGGCATTTGACTTGCTGTCCCGCCTAATCGTGTAAGATCGGTCGTACGATATCTTTCGTAAAAAACACTCACCATTAAAAAGAGTAATGCTGAAATAAACCCATGTGATACTGCTTGGAATGTTGCTCCTTGGATGCCTGCCTCATTTAAAGCTCCCAATCCAATGAGGATAATTCCCATATGTGAAATAGACGAATAAGCAAGAACTAATTTCAAGTCCGTTTGAATGAGCGCTATATACGCTCCGTAGAGTAAGTTGATAACCCCTAAAATAGCAATCGCCAAGCTGAATGTTTGAAATTGCTCTGGAAAAATCCCGATTCCAAAACGAATTAAACCGTACGCTCCAATTTTCAACAAAATACCCGAGTGAATCATAACGATTGCAGGCGGTGCTTGTACGTGAACTCGAAGCATCCAGCTATGGAGCGGAAACACTGGAAGTTTTACCCCTAAAGCAAGGAAAATTAAAACAAACAACGCTACTTTTAGCGATTGACTTGTTTCATCTCCTCCAACGTTCACATAATATTCGAGGAGCTCATAATTCGTTGTCCCTGTACGAGCAAACAAAATGATAATCGCAATAAGTAAAACAGCCGACCCTAAACCATTGTAAATTAAGAAATGATACGCCGCTTTTTCCTTCTCAAAATAGCCCCACTTTCCGATTAAGAAAAACATCGGTACTAATGTGATTTCAAAGAAAATAAAGAATAAAATTAAATTTTCTGCTGCAAACACGCCGAGCATCCCAATTTCTAATAGTAAAAACAGTAAATAATAACCTTTCCATTCACTTGAAATTCTAAATGAAGCTAGTGCTGCCATTGTCGCGATTAATGATGTTAACGTGATCATCGCTAACGACAATCCACTGAGTCCTACTTCATAAGAAATAGAGTAAATTTGTTCGCTATTTTCAAATAAAAATTGAATCCATGAAACGCTGTGAGAAAAAGATGATAGACTTGCCCCCGATGAATATTGAATGTAAATATACAACGATAAAAGTAAAGGCGGGAGGGTTCCTAACACACCAATCCATTTAATGAATTTTTCTTTCGAACGATTCGTAAACAGTAAAATCAACATCGCCAATAATGGGGAGAAAATTAAAGCCGTTAAAATATAAGATTCATTCATTGCAAGTACCCCCCAGTCCAAATGTATAAGACGAGTAAGACAGCTGCTCCTACAAAAGCAACAGCCCCATATGTTTGAACTTGGCCATCTTGAAATTTCGATCCTACTCGACCAAGCGAATGAACAAGTCCACTAACAGCATTGACTAATCCATTTATGATATATCGGTCGATCCAAGCAAGTGTAATACTGATCGCTTTAGTAAACCAAACAACGGTATAATGATAAAACTCATCGATATAATATTTGTTATATAAAAGTCGATACAAACCTGAATCAGAAGTTGTGAGCCATTCTCGACTCCATTGACGTTTATAGTAAATGAGGTAAGCAAGGAAGATTCCGCCTAAAGTTACTAAAACGGCTGCGAACATAATCCAAACTGGACCATCGATATGGCTATGAATCGAAGTCCCTTCCGTTAACCAATCCCCTAAAAATGTACCAAACCATGGAGTGTTGATATATCCGGCAAATACCGCTAAAACGGCTAGAACTATCATCGGAAGAGTCATCACTTGTTTTGATTCATGGATATGCTTTTCATTTCCACGATACTCTCCAGTAAAGACCATAAAGTATAATCGGAACATGTAAAATGCAGTCAGCAAGCTTGTGATAAGTGCAATAATGAAAACCATAAGATTTCCATTTACATATGCAGACATTAAAATTTCATCTTTACTGAAAAATCCTGATAACAACGGCACCCCACTGATGGCTAAAGCACCGATGAAAAATGTAATATGCGTAACTTTTAATTTTTTATTTAAACCGCCCATTTCTTCAATATTTTGTGTTCCTGTTGCATGGATGACACTACCAGCCGATAAGAATAGCAATGCTTTAAAAAAGGCATGCGTGACTAAATGGAAAATAGCTGCAACATACCCGAGTGTTCCGAGAGCAAGCATCATAAATCCTAATTGACTAACGGTCGAATAAGCTAGCACCCTTTTAATATCCGTTTGAACAAGAGCGATCGTAGCCGCGAAAATTGCCGTAAATGTACCGACAACCGCTACTACTAATAAAGCACTTTCCGTAGCAGCAAATAGAGGATATAAAACCGCTGTTAAATAAACTCCTGCTGCCACCATAGTTGCCGCGTGGATTAACGCTGAAACTGGTGTTGGACCTTCCATAGCATCCGGCAACCAAGAATGTAACGGAAACTGACCAGACTTACCAATCGCTCCAACAAAAATTAAAATGGCAATGAGCGTTAACATTCCATCTGAAATTTTCCCACTTGCAACCGCTTGAAAAATTTCATCAAATTCAAAGCTTCCTACTTGATAGAATAAAAGAATCATACCGATGAAAAGACCAACATCCCCGATTCTTGTCATAATGAAAGCTTTTTTCGCTGCTTGCTTTGCCTCTTCTTTCTTGAAATAGTACCCAATGAGTAAGAAAGAACCGAGACCAACTAGCTCCCAAAAAATATACATTTGTAATAGATTAGGAGAAATGACGAGCGCTAACATTGCAGCGGTAAATAAACCTAAGTACGCATAAAACACCGGAAGTCGTTCATCTCCATGCATGTAACCTTTTGAATAAACATGAACGAGGAAACTTACAAGAGACACGACAACTAGCATTAACACGTTTAATGCATTTACTTCAATCCCTGCCGTTAGCTCGAATTCACCAATTTTTAACCAAACAAACTCGTATGTAGCCGGAGACGAAGATAAAAATTGAATGAATGTTGTGATGGATAATACAAGAGCAACTAATGAGAAAAAGATCCCCATATTCGCACTAAACTCATTCGGGCGTGATCTCAGAGGCAACAATATAAAAAACGATAATAACGGGAAAAGCGGTATTAACCAAGCTAGTTCCATCATCGCTACAGAATCCCCTTCTTTCATCCACATACCGAACGATATGTGTTATTTCTTCTATCCTCTCATTCTTAATGTTTCATAGAATTAACTTCATCAACATGAACAGTTTTACGTTTTCGATACAACGAAATAATGATCGCTAACCCAACAGCTGCCTCTGCAGCAGCAACCGTAATTGTAAATAAAGAAAACACTTGACCTGTAATGTTAGGAAAGTTCCCTAATTTACTAAATGCCACTAAGTTTAAATTCACAGCATTTAACATTAATTCAATACAAATTAAAACAATGACTGAGTTTCTTTTCGTTAACGCCCCATATAAGCCGATACAAAATAGAATAAGGGCTAACGTTAAATACGCCGATATTGGAACGGACGTCATTTTTCTTCCGCCCCCTCTTCTTTATCTTCTTTTTTCGCCAACACAATGGCACCAATTAAAGCTGCTAATAAAATAATCGAAGTCAATTCAAATGGGATGATATATTCCGAGAATAATGAAATTCCAATTTGCTCTGTATTGTTCTCATGAAGTGCTTCTGCTTCTTGTCCGAAATCGACATGATAGATGCCATAATATATGACACCTGCAAAAAGAATCATTCCGGCAAACACGAGTAATTTTCGGATTCGCCCAGTGGATGTTTCACTTTGGTCATTATGTTTGGTCAGCATGATTCCAAATAACATCATGATCGTAACAGCACCGGAATAAATTAATACTTGCACTCCAGCAACAAATTCAGCGGATAGTAAAATATATAATCCCGCTAAACTCACAAATGTAAGGACAGCAGCAAGCAACATGTGAACGACTTTTGTAAAATTAATTAACAGAATGCCCCCTAGGACAGAAGCTGTGGCTAGTAGAATGAAGGCAATAAATTCTCCGGTCATGCTTTATTCTCCTTCCGGATATTCGTATCATTTTCATCAAGCCATTGGAGGTTTTTAAACAATTCATCGCGGCTATATTCTGCAAGTTCAAAATTATTGGTCATGACAATGGCTTCTGTTGGGCAAACTTCCGTACATAAATCACACAAAATACAAATTTCAAAATTAATATCGTACGTATCGATAACCTTCCCTTTTTTCGTTGGATCCGGATGTTTTTTCCCCGTTAATGTAATACATTCCGTTGGACAAATATTGGCACATTGATTGCAGACGATACATTTTTCGGGATAAAATTTTTGAATTCCGCGAAACCGATCAGGCATTAATATTGGTTCTTTCGGGTAATCATACGTTACATTTTCTTTTGTCATATTTTTTAACGTATATTTTAACCCTTTTGCTAAACCGAGCATGTCATCACCCTTTTCTATTTCAGACTGTTCAAGCTATGAAACAAGTTCCTTTATGATCGCGGTAATAAAAATATTGACGAGTGCTAGCGGTAACAACACTTTCCATCCAAACTCCATTAATTGATCTGCTCGAAGTCTTGGAAACGTTACTCTTAACCACATTAAGAAGAAAATAACTAAGCTAAACTTTAAGGCAAACCAAACGGCACCAGGAATAAAACCTAAAAACGGTAAAGAGTGCCATCCTCCTAAAAATAGAACGGTTGTTAATGCGGCCATCGCAAACATATATACATATTCCGCTAGCATGAAGAAGGCCCAGCGGAAACCAGAGTATTCTACATGATAACCAGCAACGAGTTCCGATTCTGCTTCAGGCAAGTCAAATGGAGTCCGGTTCAACTCTGCAACCGAGGCAATGATAAAAATAATAAATCCTAACGGTTGGTAAATGATGAACCACATCGATTCTTGTGCTTCGACAATGGTATTCAAGTTTAAACTTCCTGCGATTAAAATAACACCTATCACTGACATGACTAACGGAATTTCATAGGATATCATTTGTGCTGCCGCACGCATTCCGCCAATTAAAGAATATTTATTATTAGAAGCCCAACCAGCAGTAACGACACCAATTGTTGTTAATCCAGAAATAGCAATGTAGTATAACAAACCAATTCCAATATCCGCAAAATGCAAGGATTCGGTAAATGGAATAACGGCAAGCACCATAAAAGCTGGTGTAAACGCAATAATCGGAGCCAATACGAACAATGGTCGATCCGCCGCTCTCGGAATAATATCTTCTTTTATGAGTAGTTTTAAAACATCCGCTACTGTTTGTAACAGTCCCCAACGGCCACCGACTTGGTTTGGTCCGTATCGCAGTTGCATGAACCCCATCACTTTACGCTCGGCTAAAATCGCATAAGTAACAAAACCTAAAATTGAAAATAGCAACATTAACGCCAACGAAAAGAAAATGAGGAAATTTTGTATACTCGGTAACGATTGAAGCAACTCTTGAATCATTAGCCGTCCACCTCCCCTAATACAATGTCAATCGCCCCTAATATAGCAATTAAATTCGCGATATTTTCACCTTCCAATAACTTTGGAAGTATTTGCAAATTATAAAAAGATGGACGACGGAACTTTAAGCGATACGGCTCTTTTTTACCGTCACTGGCAATATAGCAACCGATTTCTCCACGCGGAGACTCAATTCGCACAAATGCTTCTCCCGGTGGAGCTTTAATGATTTTCGGTACTTTTCCTAATATTTCACCTTCGGACGGAAATTGCTCACAGGCTTGTTCAACAATTTTTAACGATTCTTCAATTTCTGCTAAGCGACATTCATATCGTGAATAGGCGTCTCCTTCATAACGAACAGGTACATCAAAGTCAAAACGATCATAAATGGAATATGGTTCATTCTTTCTGAGATCCCATTTAACGCCGGTGCATCTTAAGTTCGGGCCGCTTAATGAATATTGGATAGCTTCTTCTTTTGTATATTTACCGATACCTTTTACACGGTTAAGAAATATTTCATTTCCGGAGACAAGTTCATGATAGCCTTTCAGCTGTTCTCTCATATATGGAACAAATTCCTTCACTTTGTCGATCCATCCATTCGGCGCATCCCATTTAACACCGCCGACACGCATATAGTTAAAGGTTAATCTTCCTCCGGACAATTCATTTAATAGATTGATAATCATTTCCCGATCTCGGAAAGCGTATAGAAATGGACTTGTTGCTCCTATATCGAGCAAGTACGTTCCCCACCAAACGAGATGGCTGGCAATTCTCCCTAATTCCATAGAGATAACCCTTAAATATTCCGCCCGTTCAGGTACTTCAATATTCATCATGGTTTCTACTGCATGACAAAGAACATAGTTATTTGTCATTGCTGATAAATAATCCATTCGATCGGTGTACGGAATAATCTGAGTATATTGAAGATTTTCTGCCAGTTTCTCTGTTCCGCGATGGAGGTAGCCGATGACCGGTTTCGCTTCTTTAATGATTTCCCCGTCGATTTTTAAAACAAGACGGAAAACACCGTGGGTGCTTGGATGCTGTGGCCCAACATTTAATAGCATTTCTTCAGTTCTTAACATTGCTATACCTCCACATCATACGCCTCGTAATCTTTTCGTAGTGGATGACCAACCCAATCTTCACCTAAGAAAATGCGATGTAAATTCGGATGTCCGGAAAATTGAATTCCTAATAGATCATAAGCTTCACATTCTGGCCAATTCGCCCCTGCCCAAATCGGTGTGACGGAAGATATGGTTGGATTGCTTCGATCAATTTTTACTTTTAATGCAACTTCTTGTTCATTTTTATAAGAGTAAAGATGTAAGTACAGTTCAAAATGGGTTTGAAAATCGGTTCCATGTAATTCGGATAAATAATCAAATGCCAACTGTTCGTTATATCTTAAAAATTCCGCAATTTTAAAGTACGCTTCTTTTTTGACAACTAACGTTGGGACATCTTTGGAAAGTTTATTAATATAGGAATCTTCTAATACATCTGTTCCTAAATGATCTTGTATCACTTTTACATAGCGTTCTAACAATGGTTGTTTTGGAGATGGCTTATCTTCGGCTTCAGCTTTTGTTGATTTCGCCCCAGATGCACCAGCTTTTGCTTTCGCTAATGCTGCCGCTTTTGCTTTTGCAGCGGCGATTGCTTTTGCTTTTTCTTCATCCGTTGCTCCGTCTTTTGCCATGGCAGCTGCTTTTGCTTTTGCTGCTGCAGCTGCCTTTGCCTTTGCGGCGGCTATAGCCTTTTGTTTTGCTAAATCATCATCATTATTTTCGTTATCCGATTGGGCGTTTTCTTTCGCTTTCATCTTCGCTAATGCTGCCGCTTTCGCTTTCGCTGCAGCCGCGGCTTTTGCCTTTGCGGCGGCAATTGCCTTTTGTTTTGCTAAATCATCATCATTATTTTCGTTCTCCGATTGGACGTTTTCTTTTGCTTTCATTTTCGCCAATGCGGCTGCCTTCGCTTTCGCTGCTGCTGCCGCTTTTGCTTTTGCTATATCGATTGGCTCTTCGACACTTTCTTCTTGATTGTCGATCGCTTGTAGCTCCACGGTGGAACTTTCTTTTTCTTTCGCTTTCATTTTCGCCAGTGCTGCCGCCTTCGCTTTCGCTGCTGCTGCCGCTTTTGCTTTTGCTATATCGATTGGCTCTTTGTCACTTTCTTCTTGTTGTTCTTTAGCTTGCACCTCTTCTTCGGCGCTCGCTTTTTCTTTTGCTTTCATCTTCGCTAATGCGGCTGCCTTCGCTTTCGCTGCTGCTGCCGCTTTTGCCTTTGCTATATCGATCGGCTCTTTGTCACTTTCTTTTTGTTGTTCGTTAGCTTCCGACTCTTCTTCAGCGCTCGCTTTTTCTTTTGCTGTATCAATCGGCTCTTTGTCACTTTCTTGGTGATTTTCCGTTGGTGTAGTTTGTTCACTTGAGGTCTTTTCTTCTGCGTTGGTAAGTTTTATTTCTTCATTGTTTTCATCATTGGAAGGTTTTGTTTCGTTGGAGTCATCTTCTGGAGGTTGATGGTTGGATTCTTCTTGTTGTTTCTTCATCTTCATTTCTTCTAATCTCTTTTTCGCGAGTTCCTTTGCTTTTTCTGCCGCTTCCTTTTTCAATTGCTCAAGGCTTTTTTCCTCACTCATCCGCTACATCACCCGCTTCCCTGTCTTCGCTTCGTATCGGATTTTTTCTTTTAATTTATTGATTCCATAAATTAATGCTGCTGGATTTGGAGGACATCCCGGTATGTAAACATCAACAGGAACGATTTGGTCAACACCTTTTACGACGGAATAAGATTTGATATATGGTCCGCCTGCTGTTGCACAAGATCCCATTGCGATGACCCATTTTGGTTCAGGCATTTGATCGTATAGACGCTTCACAACCGGAGCCATTTTTTTCGTAACCGTTCCTGATACGATCATGACATCTGATTGCCTTGGAGATGTACGGAAAAATGAACCAAATCGATCTAAATCATAATGGGCACCGCCGACACCCATCATTTCGATCGCACAACATGCCAAACCAAATGTCATTGGCCATAGGGAGTTACTTCTTGCCCAACCTTTTAATTGATCTAGTGTCGTTAAAAAAACGTTCCTTTTCACTTCTTCCGCTTCGATTGGTAACAAATGTTCCAGGTTTAATTCCATTTCAACACCTTCTTTTTCCATGCATAAATTAATCCAATCAATAGCATGACAACAAAAATTAACATTTCAATGAGTGCAAATAATCCTAGCTTATCGTAAGCAACCGCCCACGGATAAAGGAAAACCGTTTCAACATCAAATATGACAAACAATAAAGCAAACATATAATAGCGAATCGTAAACTGTACTCGTGAATCGTGGAAAGGGTCTATCCCGCTTTCATACGTCGTATATTTCTTCTCTTCTGGTACATGTGGACGTAAAAGTTTTCCTAAAAATAATGCGACGATTGGCAATAATACGCCAATAAGTAGGAAAACAAATATGATCATATAACTATTTTCATAAATATTTAACGACAATCAACGCCCCTCCAATCACTGAACATTAATAATTATCAAACTTTTCTAACTAATCATTTGTATTATACCATTCTTACCCAATAGAATAAAGGTTTTCAACAAAAACATTGGCTTGTTTCACTTTCTTGAAAAATCATTACATACATATGATTGGGTTTTCATTTTCATGTATTTTGTTTTATCCTACTGTTGTACTATTGGTTATTTTAAAATAGAAATCTTCCAAATGAAGAAGGACATAAGAATCATTGTGAAAATATTAATTTGGAACAAACATTGAAGTGGAATGAAATAAACAGGTTCTCTCATTGAAAAAAACAGGATTGGTTCTCACCATTCGGTATGTAATCAATGTATGGAGTGGCAAATCCAATAACTTTATCCAAATGTCAAACTGCTAGGAAAAAACTAGTGTCAAGTTCATTTTTTGTGCTCTATTTTATATGTTGGGGTTTAAGGAAATTCGTGAATCGACAAAAAACTTGCAACTAGGTTGATTTTATTTGCATGTAGAACTATCAAGATTGAATTTGTTAAACAAGTCATCGAAAAATCTTGCAACTCGCTTTGATTTATTTGCAACTTAATCGATCAGCGGTGAATTTATGAACTAGTATACGAAAAAAACTTGCAACTTGTATTGATATGTTTGCAAGTTGAACATTCGAAGTCTATTTTTTCTCAAAAAGGAAGGATTGGCGGGTGCCAATCCTGACCGATTGGATGTATATTTGCAGCTTTCGTGTTAGAATTTGCAAGATTGAAAGGTGTATTTGCAACGAACGAAGATTTATTTGCAACTCGAAAAAATGAAACTTGCAGCTGCGAGGAAAATATTTGTAACTATGAAAAAATTATTTGTAACTCAAGAGTATGAATTTGCAAGTGGAAAAAAATCTTGCAACTAAAAGTTAATTATTTGCAAGTGGATGGTTGGAAGGAAAATATTTTTTCAAGCAGGTTAAAAACTTGCAACTCATATTGATTTATTTGCAAGTCGATCGTTCGTAGGTGAATTAGTTAATCCAATAATAGAATAAACTTACGACTCATATAGATATATTTGCAACTTGATCGTTCAAGAGTGAATTTGTTTATTGTTGTAGAGTAGAAAACTGATTTCAAAGGGACAGCTCATGCTGTCTCTTTTACTCTCAGCTTCCCCTCATCAAACCGTAC
>NZ_JBYLHW010000003.1:0-23603 GCF_057747715.1 Bacillus sp. JST-5
AAATACAAAAGCAAGTGGAGAAAAACGAGTCGTTTTTCTCCACTTGCTTCATTATTAGGGACTTATCGGACAGCCCCTATTTTTCAACTTTTCTTAACACGAAATAAGGACAACCGAAATTGCAATATTCATAAAGATATTCTGTTAATGTACTGATTTTAGTGTCAAATGTTGCTTTTTGATTTTGATCATCAAAAAAACCTTTTAAACGAAGTTGGCCATATCCCCAATCTCCCACAATATAATCGTACTTTAATAAAATATCGCTAAAGCGATTTCTAAATGCCTCTTCATTAAATCCGTTTCTACGTTCTTCTACGATTTCATAGCAAACATTTTGAATACATATCATTTTTATCCCTCTTTCAAGAAGTAACTCTACTATAAATTATAACTAATTCACCACTAATTACTATGAGAAAAAATATTATTGTCGTAAACCATATAAACAAGGAGGTGTAAACATTGAAGTATTTTCGCTCATTAATGGTTGTCCTCACCTTTATCTTATTAGCTGGGTGTACGAATAATCAAGCAACCAATGATATTTACCGTGAAAACGGAAGAACGATACAAGTTCATGATGAACCGGGAATGTATAATCCGATTCGTACCAATAACGAACGGGAAAATCAAGATAATTTCGGTTATGTAAGACATCAAAAAAGTCCGATAGCTTCTGAAAATGTTGCTTATAAAGACATCCCTAATTTCAACAGAGAAGCAGTAGCAGATACTATCAGTCGTTTATGTGTTCAATTACCTAATGTCGAAGATTGTGCCACTTTAGTCACTGATGACGAAGTATTAATTGCCTATCAAACCGATACAAAAGACCGAAACATGACTGCTGACCAAGTCAAACGGACAGCCCTTTCGATTGTTCCAAGATATTTTCATGTCTATATTACTGATAATCCAAATTTAAGGAAAGATATTGAAAACTTCTCTTCATTAGATTCCGATAGTCGAGATGTGCAAAAAATGATTGACAGCACCATTAAAAAAATGCTCCAATCTTCTCCTCAAGGTGGAAAAGTAAGTGATGGAGAAAATGCAAATGGAGAAGCTCAAAGAGAATTAAATGAAGATATGGATCGTAATGATATTTCTGAACGAATCAATGTTAACAAAAATAAATAGCGGGAGAACTCCCGCTTTTATTATGCTTCTATGACATCCTGTTTTTCTCCTAATTGTTGTCTTCTTCTAGCTGATTCGTTTACTTGCTCATCGGCATGGTAAGATGAACGAACAAGTGGCCCAGCCTCACAGTGTGAGAAGCCTTTACTTAAGGCAATTTCTTTTAATTCAGCGAACTCATCCGGATGATAATATTTTTGCACTTGTAAATGTTTCTTCGTTGGTTGCAAATATTGACCAATCGTTATAATATCTACATCATGTGCGCGTAAATCATCCATCGCTTCAATAATTTCTTCTTTTGTTTCCCCTAATCCAATCATGATACTTGATTTTGTTGGTATTTCCGGTTGTAATTCTTTTGCCCATTTTAAAAACTGTAAGGAACGTTCATAAGTAGCTCGTGCTCGGACTCTTGGAGTTAAACGGCGAACAGTTTCAATATTATGGTTCAAAATATCAGGTTTTGCGTCCATTAATGTTTTTAAATTCTCGTAAACTCCACCCATATCAGAAGGTAAAACTTCAATCGTAGTAAATGGGTTTTTTCTTCTAATTGCACGTACTGTTTCAGCAAAAACTGCTGCCCCACCGTCTTTTAAGTCGTCTCTAGCTACCGCAGTCACAACGACATGTTTTAAATTCATTAAATAAACGGAATCAGCTACACGTTCAGGCTCTTGCCAATCTAATTCTGTAGGTAAACCTGTTTTCACAGCGCAGAAACGACAAGCTCTTGTACATACATCTCCTAAAATCATAAAGGTCGCGGTTCTTCTTACAGCCCAACATTCATGGATATTTGGACATTTCGCTTCTTCACAAACTGTATGTAGCTTTTGTTCCCTCATTAATTTCTTCAAGCCTGTATAATTTTCGTTTGTATTTAATTTTATTTTCAACCATTCCGGCTTACGTAAATGCTCCTTATTCCCCATGACCGACAACTCCAATCAATAAAAGAAAATATGTATTCGTTGTCACTTTACCACAATCATATTATGAAAACAAGTTACATCTCTATCCATTTCCAATTATTTATATTTATGAAATACATAAGAACTCACAAACTAAAATTAGGATTTGGAAGGAGGATCTTCTGTGCGCATTTTTACATTTACTTTTATCGGTCTACTTATGATGTTAATATTTCCATATCATAGCATCTATGCCGCTGAAAATATAACGAAAGACCGCATGGAATTATATCGTAAATATGAAAGTATAACGAATATTCCATGGTATTATTTAGCGGCAGTTGATCAATATGAAAGAAATATTCGTATGGCTAGAAGAGATTTGGACGACCCTAAAGGTTTAACAGGAATTCTAATACCTAGAGAGAAATGGGCAGGAGTTTTTAATCCAAATTACGATGATACTAATCCAAAGTCCATACAATTTTTTGATGGACTAGGAAAAGACGGAAACGGAGACGGGATAGCCGATCGAAATAATGATGAAGATGTTCTTTTTTCGTTTTCTCATTATTTATTACAATATGGAACTGATCACGATAACATCAAAATTGGTCTGTGGGAATATTATAAGCGAGATAAATCGGTTGGCATTATTATGAACATCGCAAAACTTTTTAAGAAATACAATACAATCGAATTAAACGAAAAACATTTCCCACTCCCTATTCGCGCAAATTACACTTATCGAAATACTTGGGGAGACCCTAGAGGTTGGGGAGGCAGAAGAATACATGAAGGAACCGATATTTTTGCTCATTATGGAGTTCCCGTATACTCTACATGCTATGGTGTCGTGGAATTAAAAGGTTGGAACCGTTTTGGTGGTTGGAGAATAGGAATACGTGACGCCAATAATACTTATCATTACTTTGCACATTTAAACGGCTTTGCAAAAGATTTAAAAGTTGGACAAATAGTTGAACCCGGTCAAACTATCGGAAGTGTCGGAAGTTCGGGATATGGTCCTCCTGGAACATCTGGAAAATTCCCTCCACATCTTCATTACGGAATGTACAAAGATAATGGTTTCTCTGAATGGTCATTTGATCCATATCCACATTTAAAGAAATGGGAGAAGGAAACTCGTAAAAAGAAGAAAAAAAATAGTTAAAGGGAAGGCACTCGCCTTCCCCATTTTCATCCGTTATTTTCTTTTCCTTTTTTCACTGCATTATAAATACTTGCAGCTAAACCACCCCAAATAACGACAACACCGACGACCATCATTACTATTGCACTAGCACTCATTATTTGGAGACCTCCTTCTCATTTGAGACTGGCAGCTCAATTTGATTTTTATTCCAAGATTTAATCGTTAACAATGCACCTAATACCATAGCTCCAATGGCAACTGTCCAACCATATTGGAAGATAAATTCACGAGGATAATCCCCATACTCAGAAGTCAGATTTGTTTTTAAGTTATCAAGCATCATATATCCAAGAACGATTGGTGTAACGACAGCTAGGCAGAATTTCCACCAACCGCCGATGCGAATATCCGAAATAGCGTTTGCGTGGTCTCTTAAAGGATTTAGTTTCTTTAAGATCCATGCAATCAATACAACTTCGAACAATCCTGCTAATGCAACACCAAATTGGTTAATAAAGTAGTCAACGACGTCTAAGAAATTTAAACCACCTTGTGTTGCAAATACTAACGAGATGACTGCAGATGCTCCTCCACCAAATGCTACAGCTTTTGTACGAGAAATGTGAAACTTCTCTTGTAATCCTGCAATATACGTCTCACAAATAGAAATTAATGATGTTAATCCTGCTAACACTAGACAGATAAAGAAAATAGATCCAAAAACTTCATTTAACGCACCAAATTCATTAATAATTTGTGGGAATACAGCAAACGCTAAAATAACTCCACTGCTAACAACCTCATTAACTTCTAAACCTTGAAGATTTGCCATGAAACCCAGTGCAGCAAATACTCCAAAACCAGCTAATAATTCAAAACCAGAGTTTGCAAAACCTGTAATAAATGCACTGTTTGTTAAATCAGTTTTCTTAGGTAAATAACTGGAATAAGTGATCATAATTGCAAAACCAATAGACAAACTAAAGAAAATTTGTCCGTATGCAGCTACCCATACTTTACCACTAAAAATTGTATCCCAATCTGGTTTGAAAAATGCTTCTAATCCATCAAGGGCTCCAGGTAATGTTAAAGCTCTAATACAAATAATTAAAAATAAAACTACAAGTGCAGGAATAAAAATTTTATTTGCAAATTCAATTCCTTTTTTAACACCAGCAAATAAAATGCTTAGTGTCACTACCCAGACAATAATTAGTGGGATTAAAACTCCAGGAACTAAACTACCAACAGTACCTGGATCTGCTACTTTTAAGTAATCTCCAACTAAGAAATCAACAGTGTTATCTCCCCATTTTAAATTAAAGGCAAAAACTGCGTATGACATAGCCCATGCGATAATAACAGCATAATAGGTGGAAATGACGAATGAGACAGCAATTTGCCACCATCCAATCCATTCTGAACCTTTACTTAATCGAGCATACGTTAACGGAGCAGAACCGCGATATTTTTGCCCTAATGTAAATTCCAAAATAAGAATTGGAATCCCTGCTGTTAATAGAGCAAATAAATACGGTAAGAAAAATGCTCCTCCGCCATTCTCGTAGGCTACAGCTGGGAAGCGCCATATATTCCCTAAACCGATGGCCGACCCAATTGCAGCCATAATAAAGCCAGCTCTTGTACCCCACTCTTCACGGTTTTTCATAAAAACTCCCCCCTACCTTTCCAATCACAGATTATTTTTAACGATTGGAAAGTTTTGTATTTTCTGATTATTTAGTAAATGTAAATATAGTATAGCTAGTTTTTACAACGTTGTAAAGCAGATTTGGTAGAAAAGTATGAATTTTTAGAGAGTAATATTACTATATTCTATGACAAATCCCGAGGAAATTGGTCCCTCGGGATGAATTTATGCAGTTTCGTTATTCAATTTTTTGTTACCCAACAAATATGCCAATATAACTATAAGAGCTAATGAAATAACTAAGGACAACCAAACATTACCGGTGAATCCCATAATTAAAAATCCTATTGCCGCAATAATCGCGGAAATGATTGCATATGGAAGCTGAGTCATAACATGATCAATATGATTACAACCAGCTCCAGTAGATGAGAGAATGGTTGTGTCAGAGATTGGGGAACAATGATCTCCAAATACCGAACCTGCTAGTACGGCTGCTAAAGATGGCAGTAATAAATCGATGTTTACAACAGCAACGATATCAGCAGCAATCGGTAGCAATATTCCAAATGAGCCCCAAGAAGTACCTGTAGAGAATGCCATTAAGCTAGCAATAATAAATAAAATAAATGGTAACCATCGAACATCCATATTTACAGACTCTACCACTCCGGCTAAATAGCCACCAGTATCAAGACGTCCTATTAAATCAATGATTGTCCATGCAAATAATAAAATATAAATGGCTGGGAGCATTGATTTAATTCCTTCACCAATACCTTTTGAAAATAATTCACCTTTGATTTCTTCATCTTTTTTCATTTGCATAACAAACACGAATAGAGCAACTGCTACACCAATAAGTCCACCATATAAAAGAGATTTTGCCACATCAGTATTCTCAAAGATTTGGAAAATAGTAGCACCTTCACCTACAGCACTATATCCCGTCCAAATCATTGCTCCAATGGTACCAACAAATAGTGCAACAATCGGCCATATCAAGTTGCCAACTGTACCTTTACTACTTATCGGAAGTTTTGCATTGATTTCTCCCGGTGCTGTTTTTTCAGGATCATGAACTAATCCAGACTGAATGGCGCGTTGCTCATGGACTTTCATAGCACCAATGTCCACTTTTCTCCAAGCCATTAAAAATACTAATGCAATAGCCACCCAAACATATAGATTCATCGGAATAATTTGCATAAATGCCGAAAACTCGGAATATTGATCGATTGAGTGCTTTGCAAAAATAGGAACAAATAGTGCAATAATATATGCTCCCCAACTTGATACGGGTGATACGACACAAACAGGTGCTGAAGTCGAGTCAATGATATAGGCGAGTTTTGCTCTAGACACTCGATGACGATCCGTAATTGGGCGAGAGACTTGACCGACAGCTAAGGCATTAAAATAATCGTCAATAAAAATAATAATTCCTAATATCGCTGACACAAATTGAGCACCGACTCTTGTTTTTACTCTTTTTAATGCCCATTCACCAAAAGCTCGACTTCCTCCTGAAATCGTGATAAATGCAGTAATAATTCCCAAGAGTAATAAAAAGATAATAATGAAAACATTCCAAGTGTTTAATTCGCCATCTGAAACAAAGATACCTTTCACAGCTTCCCAAATAAATGTCAATGCACTGCTTAAAACCCCAAAAAATCCATTTGAATCATCAATTCCAAGTAATAATGCCGATGAAATAATTCCTACACCTAACGATAATAGAACTCTTTTTGTCAATATGACCATCGCAATTGTTAATAGCGGTGGTATAAGTGAGTAAAATGAACTTACCATTTCTTTTCCTCCTCCATTATTTGACAGGGGGGAACATGAATCTTCTGTGAGGAATACGATTTTTGACCCTTCCGAAAGTTTGGAAATAAAAAAGAGTAATGATAGAGAAAGACTATCATTACTCTTTGTAATGCGCGTTTCCTCCATCACGATCTGTAGCTCCCCATTATGAGGCATATTTATCAATTTCCTCATAATGACAGTGTTACCCTTATTCAAGGTAACCCCAGCAAAGCGGCTTTGACGAGCACGACTTTACTTCGGCAAAATATCCTTTCCGTTATGATCATTGTTGTCATCCTCACATAACGTACTCTTATATTTTGCAACCTCTACCCCATCGGATTGATTGGTAAAGTGATAACTTATTTAATTGCTATAAATATATCAATATCTTATTATTTTGACAAGTGCTTTTTTACTATTTTAGACACTTACAAAATTTTTCCGAATGAGTGGTAATATTGTTAATTTCTATTTGTTGGGACCTCAATCGAAGGGTTTACTCCATTTTGTCCACTATAAAATTGAGGAACTTCACCAGGGATGAGCCCACTTCCTGCTAAAATATCTTGCTCTATAGTAGTAATTGTTGTGGCAAAGGGGATAATGATTTGCATGTTGATTTTTAAATGAATGAATGCTTCTACCCACGTATTGTTTATGCCAACTTGTTTTGAGGTAAGACTAATTTCAGGAACAACATTCCCTATTAAGGTAAAACGAATAGGGATTTTAGGACCAATGTTTCCGAGTATAGCGTTATTCGTTGCTTGACCAAGAGGTACTTTAAAAACAACCCCCTCTTCATTTTTTAAAGCTTCAAAATCAATTTCATCTTCTATTAGTGTTTCCAAAAGAGCAATATTTCCTTGTTCAACATTTTTTAAATTCATTTGAACTAAATTAACAACATCTGCCTGTATTCGGTTAATGGTTTGAGTATTTACTGAATACATACCCACACCATTTTCCGTTTGAACATATTGAATAAAATCTTGTATACTCGTTTCATCTTGAATTTTTTTCGTTATCGCATTATTTAAAACGAGAGTTGCAATTTTTTTTGTTTGCATTTCTGCATAATTCAATAGTGTTGGTTTTATTCCTCGGTTAACGATCCATAACCCAAAAGTTGTCGAGAGGACAAAAAAGAATATTGTAATTAAAATTACATATTTAATCGGTAGAGGTCCTCTTCGCGGAAATCTACCGCGAAAATTTGGCAACATTTGATCCCCCCTTTACAAGCTATATGTATGCATGTCAGCACGATTATAGGCTATAATTTTTCAATTTCTAGTTATTTTCCATTTTCTATTCACCCGTTCACTTATCATGCATACAACTAGTAGTAGGAAAGGGGCGATATTATTGATCAACGCTTATCCGATTACAATTGAAGATCGAACATTTTTAGCGATAAGTGTTCAACTACCGAAAACAAATTTATTGGCAATTACAAGTGACCGTGGATATATTATGTGTGGAGCTTTAGATATAAGCTTATTAAATGAGAAGCTGAAAGAGAGAAAAATTATTGCCGGGAGAGCTGTTGGAGTTCGAACGATCGACCAATTATTAGAGGCTCCGTTAGAATCGGTTACAATTGAAGCTGAAAAACTTGGGATTTTTCCTGGGATGAAAGGAAAAGAAGCACTTCTTAAAATGTAATAGAAAAAATGAAAACTCGGAATAACAAAGCTTCCGAGTTTTTTATTTAACTGGATATTCTTCATTCAATTTTCTTTTCAATAAATCGCGCATAAATTCCGGCATTAAGTATTCTTTCTCTTTTATTTGATATATTTCGGGAAAGAATTTCGCAAAACCAAATAAGTCAGGTATAGCTACTTTATATTTTTGTTTTAAGTCTATTAATTCATCATTTATATAAATATTAATTGAAGTTCCATTTCTAATAACTTGAATACCTGAATATACGAATATTCCTAATCTCTCTCCTCGAAACCCTAGTCCTTTTAATGGCATTGTTGCCCATTTTGTATCTAGTGTCTGTAGAATTACCTTTTCCAAATCTTCACCGGTTAAGTAAACGATACATGGGTTAATCGGATGTGGACAAATGTTATGAACGTCGTACTCAGTGACTATTCCTTGTTTTAAACGATTTAAAATAAGTCCACTATTGAGAAATGCTACATGTGCATTACACCATTCTAATAAGGAATCACACAACAATATTGCTAAATCTGAAGGGGCATCCCAATCGATTAGCAAATCATTAGGTAAATAAGCAATTGGTTTTTCCAAGTAACTTTTTCCGATTTCATAAAGTTCTTGGATCAATAAATTTTCATTATTAATCATTGGCAAGGCTTCTTGAGGGATCAATGTAGCGCTCTTTCTAATAATGGATTTCTTATCAAAATCGTATTCAAGCTCAATTTTTCCTATATAGTTCCCGAATTTTCCAGCACAACTTAATAAACAATTATTTACGAGCATTCCATTTTCTAATACATGATGGGTATGAGCACCAATAATGACGTCAATCATTGGAAATTTTTTTGCTATTTTTTCGTCATCCGGTAAACCTAAATGAGACAATAAAATAATGATATTGGCTTGGTTCTCAACTTCTTGAAGAATCTTTGCTAATTCTTCGTGAGGGTCCGTTACTTTCCATCCTAATTTTTCATAAAAAGGAGTAAAATCCGCAGTCAAACCAATGACTGCAATCTTCGCTTTTTGCTTCGTTTCATAAATTTTATAAGGCTTTGCCCAATGAGGTCTTTTTTTATTATTTTGAAAAAGATTTCCAATTATTATATCAAAATTTGCATGTTGATACAGTCGGTTTAAATCTTCATAAGAAAATGTAATTCCTTCGTTATTTCCTATCGTAACAGCATCGAAGTTTGCTTCATTTAATAAGCGAACATTCCCTTTCCCTTTTGTTCCTTCTGTATACGGATGCCAACGGTCTGTATGATCTCCGATATCAAATGTAAACACCGTTTCATTTTTAAGTGAATGTTCTTTTTTTCTTTCTAAAACAAATTGTTGGATTCTCGGCCAATTCTCAAAATGACTATGTAAATCATTAGTATGATAAATATAGATATGTTCTGTCATGATTCAACCCTCTTTTTATACTTTAGAAAAGCTCAAGTTGTCTCGGTGCTAAACATTCGTATTCAATCCCTAACAGTTCAATCAATCTTTTGGCATTAATTGCAGCATCATTACCCGAATTATTATTGAATAGAACGTACAAATTTTTACTTTCCTTTTGCAATTTTAATAAATGGTCTTTCCATTCTAATAGTTCACGATCATTGTAATTGTATAAATAACGGACTTCCCGCCAATTTTCATGATTTTTTCGGTTCCATCCATGTACATTTCTCCCATGAAAACGAACTAACGCTTTTTCTTTATCGGTTACTTTCAGTACAGTAGGAATTGAATACATTCCTGCATCTGGTTCATCGCAAATACTATGAATCCACCCTTCTTCTTTCATGAAAGAAATTGTTTTATCCATATATTCTTGGAAAAACCAAGATTGATGTCGAAATTCTAACGCACATGGGATATTGCCCATTTGTTGCTTACACCATCTCAAATATTGAACGTTTTCTTTTGTACAATCAAACCACGGTGGAAACTGAAACAATACCATTGCTAACTTTTTACTATTAATAAATGGTTTCAAAGATTCCTTAAATGCCTCAAACATTAACTCTCTAGATGAGAATGGAATTTCTCCTCTTGTATGTAGCGTCATTCCTTGAAATGCTTTGACGATAAACTGAAAATTACTTGGAGTATCTTTCACCCATTTTTCTACATTTTTTATAGGTGGTATGGCATAAAAACTTGTATCGACTTCAACAATTGGGAAATGGGAAGCATAAACAGCTAATTTGTTTTTCGTATTCGGTTGATCATACAACGAGTCATGATCACCCCATCCAGTTACACCGATAAAAATCATTATTGCTAGACCCCTATCTTATTTTACCTAGATACTATAAGTATATTAAAATTTATCATAAAAAGAAAAAGATGAACTCTATTGGTTCATCTCAAATCATTTAAGAACTTTACGACATTCTATGCACTTTCCTTAGCCTATTCTCTAAATGATAACCCTTCTTCTTCTAGTGCTGCTCTCATGATTGGTATAGAAGTAGGTCCAATACCGTGGAGGTTTAATATTTCTTTTTCCGTAAATTGGGAAAGCTTTTGTAAAGTATCAATTCCTTCTTTAAGTAAAGCATTTCTTGCAGGTGAATTTAATTTTGATAAAAAGCCTGTACTTGGTTTATTCTCTCGATTACAAATTGGACAACTTTGACAACTACTACTTTTATAATATTTATGCCCCTTTTCACAGATTCTTAAGGTTTTTTCATTTTTCATCTGTTCACCACCCAAAACGATTAATACTAGAAAAACCTTTGATAAAGAATTTCAATTTTATAGATGTTTTGTGGGTGCGCCCACAAATAATAATGACAAAATTTTCGATTTTAGAATTTTATTACGTCTATATCTGCTATTTTGTCACTTGAGGAGATTTTTATCAAAAAACGGTATACCAGAAATCATTTTAGCATGATTTTTAGGATAGCTCCTTTATAAAAATATTATCTAGACACATACTGTTTAAATAAACTAAAAAGTATGTTCATAATATTTATCACTACTATTGAAATAAATAAATAAAAACTTTGTGGATCCCCTGCTTTTCCAGTTTCATCTGCAATTACTCCGATTTGAAACATCGTTATACTAGCAATGACAATCGAAAACACAGAAAAAGTATATATATAAAAATTATTATTTGAAGCTTGATTTGATTTTTTTTTAATGATGGAAGCTAGCATTATAAAAAATGAAAATAAAAGAATGGTATAAAAAATTGGTCTTAAAAATTCAATGTTAATCATTAAATACACCTCTTTAGACACCAACAATTGTTTTATTTAATAAGGTTATGACATTCAAGTTCTACGGTGTTTTAAAACCATGAGCAAATTGTCTGTGAAAATTATATTGTTTTTCTTTTGTTTTTTATTCTTGCAATTCGAACGACTAGAATGTATATTCAAACCTTATATTCCATATATTTCCTACTTATTCATTTACATAATGAAAATACCAATCATATTTTATAACTTCGAACCTTCTATTTATTAATTACATTAACAATATTACCATATACTCCTATTTATTGGGTGTTTTATCAATGAATGTGAATCGTGGATTAACACATTAAGGGAAATACAGCGGTGTACAGTTCGGTGGATACATCTCATTTATAGTAGCGCACTAAATGATGCAGTAAATCTAAAATATTTTTTCTGAAAAATTGAAGCGTGCAAGCATAAAAAGAACCGCTGATATATGCCTACACGTCACCAATAAGATAGAGGATGACGCTTTGGAATTATATCAGCGGTATTTGAATTAGAAATTAAGTCTTATCCAATACTACCTTCCATTTCGAATTTGATTAATCGGTTCATTTCTACCGCATATTCCATTGGAAGTTCTTTTGTAAACGGCTCGATGAAGCCCATTACAATCATTTCAGTCGCTTCTTCTTCAGAAATTCCACGACTCATTAAATAGAATAATTGTTCTTCTGAAACTTTAGAAACTTTTGCTTCATGCTCTAACGAAATGTTATCATTTAATATTTCGTTATATGGAATCGTATCAGAAGTTGATTGATTATCCATAATTAAAGTGTCACATTCAATGTTGGCTCTTGCACCGTCCGCTTTTCTACCAAAGTGAACAATACCACGATATGTGACTTTTCCACCTTGCTTAGAAATTGATTTCGATACTATCGTAGATGAAGTATTTGGAGCTAAATGCATCATTTTCGCTCCGGCATCTTGATGCTGACCTTTTCCAGCAAGAGCAATGGATAAGGTCATACCGCGAGCACCTTCACCTTTTAAAATAACAGCTGGATATTTCATCGTTAATTTAGAACCAATGTTACCATCGATCCATTCCATTGTTGCGTTTTCTTCACAAACTGCACGTTTAGTAACTAGGTTATAAACGTTGTTTGCCCAGTTTTGAATCGTAGTATAGCGACAATATCCCCCTTTTTTAACGATAATTTCAACAACTGCACTGTGTAAAGAGTTTGTCGTATAAACTGGAGCTGTACATCCTTCCACATAGTGAACGTGAGCACCTTCATCAACAATAATTAATGTACGTTCAAATTGCCCCATATTCTCAGAGTTAATGCGGAAGTATGCTTGTAGTGGCGTATCTACTTTTACACCTGTTGGAACGTAAATGAATGATCCACCACTCCATACAGCAGAGTTTAATGCTGCAAATTTGTTATCTGTAGGTGGAACAACAGTTGCCCAATATTTACGGAAAATATCTTCGTTTTCTTTTAGCGCGGAATCAGTGTCTTTAAAGACAATCCCTAATTTTTCTAAGTCTTCCTTCATATTGTGATAAACAACTTCTGATTCATATTGTGCAGATACCCCTGCTAAATATTTTTGCTCTGCTTCTGGAATACCTAATTTGTCAAACGTACGTTTAATCTCTTCAGGCACTTCATCCCATGAACGACCTGTATGTTCTGATGGTTTGACATAATACGTAATTTCATCAAAATCTAAAGCTGATAAGTCCCCGCCCCATTGAGGCATAGGCATTTTATAAAAATGTTCTAAAGCTTTTAAACGAAAATCAAGCATCCATTGTGGTTCTTCTTTCATTCGAGAAATTTCTTCTACAATTTCTCTCGTTAGGCCTCGTTTTGAACGGAATATCGATACGTCTTTATCTCTAAAGCCGTATTTATAATCCCCGATTTCCGGCATTTTTTTCGCCATGATCGATTCCTCCATTTCTTTTCGGCTAGTTGCCTATTATTGTTTTTCTTGCTCGATTCCTCTCTCTAAGGCTTTCCAAGCTAAAGTTGCACATTTGATTCGAGCCGGAAATTTCGAAACCCCTTGTAGAGCCTCGATATCTCCCAAATCAATGGAATCGTCAACTTCTTTTCCTTGCATCATATCTGAGAAAATTTTAGACAATTTCAATGCAGTTTCTATATCTTTTCCTTTAATGGCTTGAGTCATCATAGATGCAGATGCCATTGAGATGGAACATCCTTCTCCTTCAAACTTTGCATCTACTACTTTTCCTTCCTCTACTTTTAAAGTTAAGTGAATACGATCACCACAAGTAGGATTATTCATATCAACGGTTAAACTACCGTCTTCTAACTTACCTTTATTGCGAGGATTTTTGTAATGATCCATGATGACTCGACGATATAATTGATCTAAATGATTAAAAGACATCGCTGAAATACTCCTTTGTTTTAACAAGTCCGGCCACTAAGCGGTCAATATCTTCCTCGGTATTGTATAAATAGAAACTAGCTCTAGCTGTTGCAGAAACGTTTAGCCATTTCATTAATGGTTGTGCACAATGGTGTCCGGCACGAACAGCTATTCCCTCTGAATCTAACACTGTTGCGACATCATGTGGATGTACATCTTTGATATTAAAAGTTACTACCCCAGCACGTTTATCCGCAGCTGGTCCATAAATGGTTATTCCTTCAATAGTGGACATTTTTTCCATAGCATACTTAGCTAACTGGTGTTCATGTTCCAAAATATTTTCCATACCAACTTCTTCTAGAAAATCGATAGCAGCACCAAGACCGATTGCTCCGGCTATAATTGGAGTTCCACCTTCAAACTTCCAAGGGAGTTCTTTCCATGTTGAATCATATAAATCAACAAAGTCAATCATTTCGCCACCAAATTCGATTGGTTCCATTTTTTCTAATAATTGTTTCTTTCCATATAAAACACCTATGCCGGTAGGAGCACACATTTTATGACCGGAAAAAGCAAGGAAATCACAATTTAATTCTTGAACATCAATTTTGATATGCGGAGCAGCTTGGGCACCGTCAACTACGATGATCGCTCCGTTTTGATGCGCAATTTCAGCAATTTCCTTTATAGGATTAATCGTACCAAGGACATTTGAAACATATGTGATAGCAACAATTTTTGTTTGAGGTGTGACCGTGTTTTTAACATCTTCCAACGTAATGGTTCCATCTTGTTGCATTGGAAGATATTTTAATGTTGCTCCTGTTTTCTTAGCTACTTGTTGCCATGGAATTAAGTTACTATGATGTTCCATGTAGGAGATGACAATTTCATCTCCTTCTTTCACATGTTCCAATCCGTAACTAGCGGCTACTAAATTAATTGCTGATGTTGTTCCTCTAGTAAATATGATTTCTTGAACGGTATTGGCATTGATAAACTTTCTAACTTTTTCTCTTGCGCCTTCGTAACCGTCTGTAGCTTTTGTTCCTAACGTATGAACACCTCTATGAACATTTGAATTATATTCACGATAATATTTATTCAAAGCTTCAATCACTTGAACAGGTTTTTGTGATGTTGCAGCGCTGTCAAGATATACAAGAGGTTTACCATTTACTTCTTGATCCAGTATTGGAAAATATGAGCGAATATCGCGGATATTCATTATTTTACTTTCCTTTCAATTACTTGGATTAATTGTTCTTTAACACCTTCAATAGGTAGTTGATTCACGACTGGAGCCAAGAATCCATGAATGATTAATCGTTCGGCTTCATCTTTAGGAATACCGCGACTCATTAAGTAATATAATTGTACAGGGTCAACACGACCGACAGAAGCTGCGTGACCTGCAGTAACATCATCTTCGTCAATAAGTAGAATTGGATTAGCATCTCCACGAGCTTTAGGACTTAACATTAGCACACGAGATTCTTGCTCTGCATTCGCTTTTGTTGCCCCATGTTCAATTTTACCGATTCCATTAAAAATCGAAGAAGCTTCGTCTTTCATTACACCGTGTTTCAAAATGTAACCTTCAGAGTTTTTACCAAAATGAACAACTTTTGTTGTGAAGTTTTGTGTTTGTTTTCCTCTACCAACTACAACAGTTTTTGTATCACCAAATGAACCATCACCAATTAAATTTGTGACGTTCTCAGAAATAGTGTCTCCATCGTTCATTAAACCTAATGCCCATTCAATTCGAGCATCTCTTTCAGCCACACCACGACGATTAACATAAGTTGTTGTACCTTTTGACAGATTATCTACTGCTCCGTAAAGGATTTTAGCATTATTATTAGCAATTACCTCACTAATAATATTGACAATCATTTCTTCAGCATTAGCTGTGGAAATATAGTTTTCCACAAATGTTACAGAACTGTTGTCATCTGCTACAACAACGACATGATTAAATAAAGTTGTATTTTCATCATCAATGATATATACTGCCTGAATTGGTTCTTTTACTTTCACATTTTTCGGAACGTATAGGAATGCCCCACCGTTCATAAACGCAGCATGTAACGCTGTTAAGCGGTGTTCGTCGACATTGACCGCTTTCGTCATAAAATATTGTTTCACTAATTCTTCATGTTCTTTTACTGCTGTAAAAATATCAGTGAAAATAACACCTTTCTCTTTTAGTTCTGGTGATATTTTTATATATGCAGGGGTATTGTTTCTTTGAATATATAAACTCTTATGCTCTTCATCTGCACCAACTAACGTTTTTACTTCTTCCGGAAGATCTTCAATAGAATTGAATGGTTGACTTTCAATAGTATGATTTTTAAATTGAGTAAAATTCCATTTATCGATCTTCGTTTTATCCGGTTTAGGTAATGGTAATGTACCAGTTAAATCAAAAGCTTTTGTACGTATATTCATTAACCATTCTGGTTCATTGTTTTTATTTGAGTAAGAGCGAACATACTCTTGATCAAATGGTAATTTAATATCCAAGGTCATTTTTATCCTCCTAACACTTACGATTCTTGCCCTACTGTCTCATCTTCGATACCTAGTTCTTGCTTAATCCAGTCGTATCCTTCAGCTTCTAAGCGTTGAGCAAGCTCAGGACCACCTGATTTAACAATTCGTCCTTGCATCATTACATGAACGTAGTCAGGAGTAATGTAATTTAATAAACGTTGATAGTGGGTGATAATTAAGCAACCGAAGTCATCGCTACGCATAGCATTAATTCCTTTTGATACAACTTTTAACGCGTCAATATCCAATCCGGAGTCAATTTCGTCTAAAATAGCGATTTTTGGCTCTAACATCATTAATTGAAGAATTTCATTACGTTTCTTTTCTCCTCCAGAAAATCCTTCATTTAAATAACGTTGCGCCATGTCAGGATCCATTTCTAATAATTCCATTTTTTCGTCCATTTTACGAATAAATTTCATTAAGGAAATTTCATCGCCTTCTTCACGACGAGCATTTATTGCAGAACGTAAAAAGTCAGCATTTGTTACCCCGCTGATCTCACTAGGATATTGCATTGCTAAGAATAATCCTGCTCTTGCACGTTCATCTACTTCCATTTCTAATACATCTTGTCCGTCTAATGTAACGGATCCTTTAGTTACTTCATATTTAGGATGGCCCATAATAGCGGAGGAAAGGGTAGATTTCCCTGTACCGTTCGGCCCCATAATTGCATGTATTTCTCCACCTTTAACTTCAAGGTTAACTCCCTTTAAGATCTCTTTTCCATCAATTTCTACATGTAGATCTTTAATCGTTAATACTGCCATTTGTATACCTCCGTAATCTTATTTAATGAAAGATTTCAAATCATTCTCATTTTATTCTCATTACAATCTTATAACAAATGAAAAGTGTTAGCAACTTTTTCAATCCTTTAATAAGGGTATGATCATATGTATGCAAGAGTCTACTCATGCCCTTTACTTTACCAATATAACATCTATATCTTCATTATGTAAGATACAAAAAAAGAGAGAGTTGAAAAGAACTCTCTTTTCAAAATATTATTGATTAGACTGATTTAATGTCTCAATTGCTTCTAGGACAAGCGTAACTGCTTGACTTAATGCCGCTCCACCACCAAATGCTGCTGAAACCCCTATCGCTTCCAAAATTTCCTCTTCAGAACAGCCTTCATCTAAGCATCCTTTTGTATGATAAATGATACAATATTCGTCTTGGGTTATAACACTATTGGCTAATGCTATTAATTGTTTATGTTTTTTCGATAACTTTCCATCTTCAAAACAAGCTTTACTAAATTCATTAAAATGTTTAGCTATTTTTGGCATTTTTTCAGTAAAAGTTCCTAAACCTTGTTTAAATTCATGAAGGGCAGCTTCAATACTATTACTAGGTTCAAATTGTTCCATTTTTCATCTCTCCTATCCTTTTTTTCAAGGATAGTATGCTTATTCTAAATGACATCTATGCTTTAGCTATAAGTACTAGAAATTTCCTATATATAATAAGAAAAGAATTTATCCGTATTTGGACAAATTCTTTTTCCCTTCATTATTCTTGATCAACTGGAACCACTGCACCATTCCATGTTTCAAGAATATAATCTTTTATCTCTTTTGTATGGAGTACTTCGATTAACGCTTGAATTTCTTCTTTTTTTGCATCCCCTTTACGAACAGCAATCACGTTCACATATGGAGAATCTGCATCTTCAATGGCAATATTATCCTCAACTGGATTTAAACCAGCATCAATCGCATAGTTCGAATTGATGACTACCGCATCACCTTCGTTATTGTTGAAAATAGTTGGTAACAAATCTGGAGCGTAATCATATTTGAATTTTATGTTTTTAGGATTTTCAGCAATATCATCAAAAGATGCAGTAATTTTATCTACTCCGTCTTTTAATTTAATGAGACCATTTGCTTCTAATAGAGTTAAAATTCTTCCGTGATCTGGTGTTGAATTGCTTAAAATAATCGTCGCTCCGTCAGGTAGCTCTTCTAAACTTTTATATTTTTTCGAATATACACCGATTGGTTCGATATGAATACCGCCAGCATTTTCAAATTCATAACCGAATTTTTCCATTTGTGCTTCAAGGTAAGGAATATGTTGGAAATAGTTTGCGTCTAAAGATTTATCTGCGAGTGCTGGGTTAATCAACTCATATTTACTAAACACTTTTACTTCTAAGTCAATTCCTTTTTCTTTTAATAGTGGTTTTGCTTTTTCTAAAATCATTCCATGAGGTTCATTTGTTGCTCCAATAACTAATGTTTTATTGTCTTTATCATCACTATTTCCACATGCAGCCAATGCTAAAATGAAAATTGAAGTAACTAATACGGCTATCCATTTTCTCATTTCATTTCTCTCCTATCGTTTATCAATTAAGTTAGTAAGAAAATCTCCAATAAATTGAATAATGAAAACTATAAGTAAAATAAATACTGTTGCAATTAATGTTACATCGTTATTGTTTTGTGAAAATCCATCTAAGTATGCTAAGTCACCTAGTCCACCAGCTCCGATAACTCCTGCAATTGCTGTATAACCAACTAATGCAATGGCGGTAACAGTGATTCCTGAAATCAGTGCTGGCATCGATTCTGGAAGCAGCACTTTGAATATAATCGTTGTTGTGCTTGCCCCCATGGCTCTAGCCGCTTCAATCACCCCCTTATCAATTTCTCTCAATCCTATTTCAACCATTCTTGCATAAAAAGGTGCAGCACCGATGATTAATGATGGAATCGCAGCTTCTTTCCCAATCATTGTACCGACCAAAATTTTTGTAAATGGAATCAATAGTACAATCAAAATAACAAACGGAATGGAACGAAAAATATTCACAATCCCACCAATGAATTGGTTAACAAAACGGTTTTCCCATAAGTTCCCTTTAGATGTTAAAAATAATAATAGACCTAATAGAATCCCAATAATAAAGATAAAAACGATAGAAACACCTGTCATGTACAAAGTTTCTTGAGTTTTTTCAAAAGTTTTTTCCCAATTAACGTTTGGAAATAAACCCAACTCCGAGGAATAGAAATCTTCCCAAATACTATTCACTTTTAATCACCTCAATTCCAACGCTCTTGCTTTTAACATAATCCAACGCTTGTTGAATAGATGATTCATTTCCATCTAGATGAATGAATAAAGTCCCATATGCTCCGTTTTGCGTTTGCGATATGTTCCCTTGTAATATATTTACAGTGACGGGATATTCTCTAATTAAGTTCGTTATTACAGGTTGTTCTACGACATCCCCGACAAAAGATAGTTTTACAATTTTTCCATTAGGATATTTTTCAATTAAATGTTGGACGGCATCTTTCGCCTCTTCTGGCTCGGTAATTTGTTGAACAAATCTTTTTGTTATAGCTTCTTTCGGGTTTTTAAACACTTCAAGTACTGGTCCCAGTTCTACGACTTTTCCATTCTCCATGACGGCCACACGATGACAAATCTTGCGAATCACGTGCATTTCATGAGTAATTAAAACAATAGTTAAGCCTAATTTTTTATTAATATTAACAAGTAGGTCTAAGATTTGATCGGTCGTTTCTGGGTCCAGTGCACTTGTTGCTTCGTCACAAAGTAATACACTTGGATGGTTAGCTAATGCTCTTGCAATTCCTACCCTTTGCTTTTGCCCACCGCTTAATTGGGAAGGATACGATTTCTCTTTTCCTTCTAGACCAACAAGTTTAATTAGCTCGGCTACTCTTTCTTCTCTTTCTTTTTTCGGAATACCAGCGATTTCTAATGGGAAAGCAATGTTTTCACTGACTGTTCTTGACCAAAGTAAATTAAAGTGCTGAAAGATCATCCCAATTTTTTGTCTAGCTTTTCTTAATTCTTTTCCTTTAATTTTTGAAATGTTTTTCCCATTGACTTGGAGCGTTCCCGACGTTGGAGTCTCTAAGCCGTTCAGCATTCGTAAAAGAGTACTTTTTCCAGCACCACTGTAACCGATGACACCAAAAATTTCTCCTTCTTGAATGGTTAAGTTTATATCATTAACGGCCGTAAGCTCGCCATTTTTTGTTCGAAACACTTTTTTTACATTTTGAATAGAAATCATGTCCTCACCTTCCTCACTCAATATACCCTCTATCCGAAAGTTTCCCCGAATTAAAGTAATAGTATTGAAACGCAATAAAAAACCCTTTCTGCTTTAAGAGCAGAAAGGGATAAGCTTAACAAACATAATTAAACTAACCTTTTCCTCTCATCTCTCAAAGCATACGCTTTGTGTGAATTGGCACCATTTCAATGACGATTCATTGACGGTTGCCGGGTTTCATAGGGCACATCCCTCCACCTCTCTTGATAAGAGAACGTTCACGTTATTCAATTGATGAAACTGATTCTATCATCCACACAAATAATCGTCAATAACAATCATTAAAGTTAGTAAATTGGGAATATTTCAATAATTATTATTAACTTGATTTTGCTATTTTGTCTTCTAATTTTTGTTTATTGTAAGTTCGGAAAACAATAAAAAAGTAGAGAGAACCAATGAAATATAATACAGCCGTTATTGTGAATACAGTTGCGTATCCCCAATAAGATCCATACTGAATGACGATTCCAGTTGACACTGGTCCCATTAACGCCCATCCTAAATTGAATACCATTTGATTGACCGAATTTGCCAATCCTTTAACAGAATCATCCACTTTAGACATCATTAATGACATTTGAATAGGATTTCCCGCATTCATTAATGCCTGCCTAAATAAAAATCCGATGGCTGCTAGCCACAAATTTTGTGTATAAGCTGTCAATAGGAGAAATGGCAACGATAACATTTGTAAATAAACAACGGCTTTTACTTCTCCTACTTTTCTAACTACCATTGGCCCAATAAACATGGCAACAGCCGTTACTGCCTGACCTAATGAAATAATCATTCCGATGATGGTTGTAGAAGCATGAAAACGATCTGCAAAGTACAAATTTAAATATGGAATGACAAGTCCTGCACCGACACCAATGATTAATTGAGCGATAGCAAAAAGAGCAATAATTTTTATACTTCCTTTATGTTCCTTTAAATTTAAGAAAGAAGTTTTTCTAGCAGTAGGAATTACCTTCTTCTTTTTTCTTTCCTTTAATTTTACAATTGGAAAAAAAGCCAATAAATAAAAGACACTTCCTGTTATTAAAACGATTCGAATGCTTTGTAATTCTGTTGTGAAAAGTGAGAATAAATCCGTTAAAATACCACCTAATGTGCTTCCAATTACGGTAGAGGCAGTCATTATAGCGGAATGAAGGCTAAATAAGTGTACCCGTTGAGAGATACTTGAGTTTTCAGACAACCAAGGAATCGAAGACACTTGAAGAAAAGCAACTGTCAAACCTGTTGCAAAGCCAGTGACAATTAGTAAATCTTGAGATTCCACTATACTTCTTGCAAATAAAATTATGCAAGACGTAACAATTCCAAACACCATGACTTTTTTTCTTCCAAGTTTGTCGCTTAAAATTCCTGCCGGTACAAGAGCAAGTGCCGTAGCTAAAGATGTCATAGCAATTACTTGACCGTTCACACTTTCGGAATATCCTAATTCTCGAATGTAGAAATTATAAATAACCATAAAAATGCCAAGTCCGATGTTTGCAAATATATTCGCTAACAACGCAAGTTTAATATTTTGATTATAACTTTTTAATTGACTTGACCATTCATGAAAAAAAGCCATTGTCGCTATTCCGCCCCTCATTTATTTCGCATCCCTAAATATATTATCTCCTCCACTAAGAAAAGGCAACTATTTTTTTCACTTTTTCGAAAAGACTAATAAGTAAAAAAAGAAAGAAAGACTTTTAAGAAAACTAAATATTTTTCAATAAAAAAATCACCGCACGGGTGATTACTTTTTTAACCTTTCTAATAAGTATGGGACAGAATGAAAAGCATAAATTTTTTCGACGATTTTTCCATGTTCAAATAGTAAAAGACAAGGGACACTTTCAATTTTATAATCATTCGCTAATCTTGGGATGATGTTAAGATTTGCTTTACCAATGGGTAAATGTGGTATAAGTTCCGATACAACTTCTAACATTTTCCCTGCTACTTGGCATGTCCCACAAAAAGGGGTATACAAATAAAATGCACATCGTTTATTTTTCAATAAATTATCTTTCAATTGCTCATAATTCCATTCTTGCATTATTAACATCCTTTACTAAAATTCCGAGGAAAAAGTTTTCAAAGTAAATACTTGGTCTGAACTTCAATATTCCCTTTTAAGAGGACAGAAGCAATATGATGTTGAGGGGCAGCAGCTACTTCCCGATATTCTTTATCAATATACAAATGATGAGCTTCTGGAAACTCTCGTTTGAATAATTTTCTTAATTTTTCTCCTGAATGATCGGAGTCAACTAAAATATATACTTCTCGATCAGCTAACTCTTCAATTAATTCGTCTAATCGAGTAATACTAATTGTTCCGTTTGTACAAATGATTTCAACATCTTCATTTATAACTTCCAATACTTTTTTCTTATCAGTTGTCCCCTCTACAATAATGACTTTATCATCCATATGATCACCATAAAAACTTTTTTCTCATTCTATCATCTTATCATATAATGAAAGCTGCACTTATTATTAATATTATAGAAAAAGACAGCGGAAAACCACTGCCTTTTAACACCACCCTGCTTCATCGTCACAATCAGTATATTTCATATTTGGTTCTTCAACCGTAGCCATTTGTTTATAAATTTTTTGTCCTTTGACTTCAAAGGAAGGATCTAATTGAATGTTTAAAGTTCCTGACTGGGGTAACTCTAATTTTCCAATGGGCTCATTATCAAAATATAGTTCCATATAACCGTCTTTTAACTTTCCAATTATTCGATCAGTTACTTCAACCTTTGATTGTTTGACAACCATGAAAAAACCTCCCTTACCCATATTGTCTCCAAATCAAAATAATTAAGCATAGGAAAAATTTAAAAGCGGAGGCGAGCGTTTAGTGACGTACGAACGGGAGGCACTCCTGTACTGAGATATAGGAAACACAGCGAGGCAC